>CAMVMF010000013.1 GCA_947168515.1 uncultured Bacteroidales bacterium | reverse complement strand
GTCATTGCGAGCAGACTCGCCAAAAGCATAATTTTTTTCATGTTACGAACTATTCTTTTTTTTAACTGCAAAACGGCATTTATGCAATCATTATAAAAACGTAATAAAACGCAAAAAAACTACATAAACAGTAAAAAAAGTTTCATTACTAAAGTTTGAAAGTAATTTTCTTCAAAAAAAGTGTAACTACAGATCACATAAGGTGGGTGGTTATTAGTTATACGTATCGTAAATAGCAGTATTTCAGGAAGTAAGATGTAACCTACTGATTTCTTCGCCCATTAGGTCTTTTTCTCCGTAGCCCTAAAATAGAAATGCCTGAAATTCAGTAATGTTTCGTCAAAGAGAGCGAACAAACGGCGAACCTCCATCGAACCTTCTACGAATTTTCAAAAGTGTGTTCTCGACACCGATAAAGACACCAAGATGGGTCTCATAAGCGACATCAAACAGGAGCTCCGTAACTCCGGCGCATTCAAAATCTTCTACAATGCCGCTAAAGGGGAACGCAAATAAGCGTCTATCCCACTCTACATAAAGAAAGGCTGCCCACACGGCAGCCTTTTTTTATTGACGCAATCCCCGGCTATCGAATCTTCGCCAGTTCCAAACGCCTGATTCCTGGCACATCCATCACAAACCCGCAGTCTTTCCGCCAGTAGAGAACCATCTGTTCACCATTTTCACAGTTGAGCACCCAACGACCATCCGATTGTGAAGGTATGGCCTCAGTCATCATCACGTTAAACACCCGCACCGTGTCGCCGCCTTCGGTGGTAAACACGATTTCCTTGTCGGTAATCTCCACCCGTTGAGGCACACCCATCGCAGCAGTCAGTTCCGTCGAAGGAATATTCTCCATAAGATACGTCGCCAGCACATCCCCCAACTCCACATTCGCCACCTCGGTGTTTTCCGGACTCAAACCGTTATGCTCGTTCTCCTCCGAAGTCACCGAAGCCGACGAAGCCATCTGCTCTGCCAGCCTCTCCGAGGCAAGCCTTTCTGCATTCTTAACCATATACAATCCATTCTGTGCTGCGGCCCTGTTCAATCCGCATACCACAAGTACAACCCATGTGGCTAAAACGATTCCTTTCTTCATATTAATCCATTTGTAGTTAATCAATCGTCCTCCTCAAGCATGAAAAGTTCCTCCACACTCTTTCTAAAAAGCTTGGCCATCTTCAATGCCAGCACCGTAGAAGGCACATACTTGCCCAATTCTATCGAATTGACCGCCTGACGGGTCACCCCTATCCTCTCGGCCAACTCACCCTGCGTGATATTCATCTCCGCACGGGCCACTTTCAACCTATTCTTCATTTCCAAGAGAGCGTTTATTGATGAACAACCTGACGTAAAAGCAGATGATAAAGAAATACAAGGTGGTGAACATATTGAACATCATCACCGAAACAAACGACAATCCCCACACAAACACGATGGCCGCCACCAGTAGAATACAGTTAAAGTAAAGCGACAAGATAAGCGACTCATAGCGCAGATGCTCAATAAATTCATCCTCACTCCTATTGCGTGAGAAACCGATAAACACGCCCCCCACAACAAACAGCACCCAAATAAAAGAATTCACCAAATCACTGTCGGCAGAAAAACCGCCAGTAAAAGGGAAATTCTCCACTCGAATCCGCTCCAATCCGAACAACGCGCGGAAATCGTTCCAACTGCTGCATAACATACCATCTGGAACGATGGAATAAACCAAAAGCAACACAACGGCAACGGCCAGAATCCACAGCCCTGCACATTTAAACCCATAGGGCAATAACAATTTTGAAGTTTTCATGACTTTTAAAATTAAAATGTTTAATCAAATTGACGCTGCAAAAGTACACAAAACTTTCCATATAGCAAGTATAAATTACATTTTGAAACGTTTATTTTACACAACTCCCCACCATAAAGCAACGTACCAAATTAACATTCAAAGCAATACGCAAAAAGTTAAAAAAACATAAGAAAATGGAATACCCACATTCAAACTGTAGCACTGTAGCAGCTGTAGCAAGGCAACTGGGGAAAGACATGCAGTTTGTCAACCTTTTCAGGAATACTGTGGACCTTCAGGGTGTGCCGACCTCATTGGGTGCCGTACTGAATCGCTTGACAGGGGTGGTGGCAATGGATAATGCAGAGCCACCGCTGAAAATCTCGCCCTAAGGTGGGAGGCGCACTTTTTTCCGAGGTGCGCCTTAGTTATTTGTCTGCCGTTTTCGGGGTGGCGGCTGGCGGGTTGGGCAGCAAAGGAGCCGCGGAGGGTTGTTTTCTCCGCTGCGCCTCTGAAGGCCTACTCCAGTGGCTCTTGTTATGCAACTATTTTATTATTAAGTATGTACCATTATTAAGGAATATATCATTATTAAAAAAAACAATCGGAGGGACGTTTTTTTACATGGTTATCGAAAAAATATTTGTATTTTTGCAGATTGAATGGAGCGTTTTTCTCCTTACACGAAAAATGAATAGTATATCCAATCAAAATAAAAAACGAAGACTATGGTAGATTACAAGAAACTCGGACTGGTGAACACCCGCGCGATGTTCGCCAAGGCAGTGGACGGCGGCTATGCCATCCCCGCTTTCAACTTTAACAATATGGAGCAGATGCAGGCCATTATTATGGCTGCTGTGGAGACCAAGAGTCCCGTCATCCTGCAGGTGTCCAAAGGGGCCCGCGAATACGCCAACCCCACCCTGCTGCGCTATATGGCCGAAGGAGCTGTGGAGTATGCCAAGGAGTTGGGTTGCAAACACCCCGAGATTGTGCTGCACCTCGACCACGGCGACAGTTTTGAGACCTGCAAGAGCTGCATCGACATGGGTTTCAGCAGCGTGATGTACGACGGCAGCGCACTGCCCTATGAGGAGAACATCCGTATTTCGCGTCAGGTGGTGGAGTATGCCCACAAGTACGACGTAACGGTAGAGTGCGAGCTGGGCGTGCTGGCCGGCGTAGAGGACGAAGTGTCCGCCGAAGAGAGCCACTACACCAAGCCCGAAGAGGTGATTGACTTTGCTTCCCGCACGGGCTGCGACTCCCTGGCCATCAGCATCGGTACCAGCCACGGTGCCTACAAGTTCAAACCCGAGCAGTGCACCGTCGACCCGCAGACGGGCCGCCTGGTGCCTCCTCCCCTTGCTTTCGACGTGCTGGAGGCTGTCGAGAAGAAACTGCCCGGCTTCCCCATCGTGCTGCACGGGTCCAGCTCGGTGCCACAGGACGAGGTGGACACCATCAACGCCAACGGTGGCGCCCTGAAGGCCGCCGTGGGTATTCCCGAGGAGCAGCTGCGCAAGGCCGCCAAGAGTGCCGTGTGCAAGATTAACATCGACAGCGACAGCCGTCTGGCCATGACCGCCGCCATCCGCAAACACATGGCAGAGCATCCCGACCATTTCGACCCGCGCCAGTATCTGAAACCGGCCCGCGAGAGCATGAAGAAGATGTATATCCATAAGATTATCAACGTGCTTGGTTCCAACAACAAGCTGCAGGAGGACTAGTCACGCTCAGAGCAATATGAATCTTCCCCGGCCATTTTCTTTCCAAACCGAAAGAGAATGGTCGGGAAAGACATATTAAAATAGCTTAGGATAGAAATACTAATCAATCGAATAACCTTATTAACACAAACATGCTGTTTCAATGAAACGAACGCTTTTACTAGTCATTCTTGCCCTATGGGGCGGAAATGCATTCTCTCAGGTGCTGAACCGTGTGTCCACATCCGTCAACCACAAATGGGGTATCGGCATTAATGCCGGCACAAGCTATGCCGTTGGCAGGACTTTCAAGACGACTGACCAGAACGGTTATTTCAAAGAGATAACACCCGACAAACTGCGGCAGGGGGTGTTGGGTCCCACGTTCTCGCTGGACTTATGGTGCGAGAACTTTAACGAGCCCTGGTTTACGGGCTGGATGATGTCCATCAGTCGCAGCCAGCTGAAGTATTCGGCCTCTTTTGACAGATTTGACACCACTATCGTTGGCCAGGACATCTGCTGGAACATCATGGGAGCCTACTATGTCGGCTACCGTTTCAGCGACAAGCTAACCGTCTCCCTAGGAGCCATGTTGGAGCTTGCTGGCGACCGTCCCACGGCCATATTCTCTAACCGTTATACCTTGGGGCTCATGGCCTTGGCACGGTACTACTTCAGCGAAGCTTTCTTTGCTTCTGCCCGCCTGCAAGGCGGCATACCCGTTATGCGCAACTGGATAGAAAGAGATGGATATTGGGCCGGGGATGGGATAGTAGCTTTGACAAAGAAGATGACCACCCCGTCGCTGCAGGTCGGCATAGGCCTCAGCTTCTAGCCATTGTTATAGGGAACATTTAAAAACACGAAAAAAACAAAATTAAAAGATAGCAAATATTGATTATAAAGATTATCCGCTATCGTCCGAAATATGAAATCGCGTCTCTCCGAGACGCACTTATGGGGTTGATTCCAATCCCCACACTGCGAAAATCGGAGATTTTCTTGTATGGGGTTATTGAGATTAAGCCTCTCCGAGGCTTCTTCGGTGCAACGCGGATAGTCATTTGATTATTAACTGGTTCAAAAGTTAATGGGTTCTTTAATTGTCGATCAATAGAGGTAGCCTATAGGTACAAGATATACAAAACAATACATAAAACATTTTTCTTTTAAAACTCATATAAAATGAAAAAAATAGCCCTATTATCACTTTACTTAGTCATGGTCGTCGTTGCCATGGCACAGCCTCAGATGCCCTCTCTCCGAATGGGCACTATGAACAAAGGCCTTGACTATTATATGGCGCACGAAAGCCAGATAGTGTCTGCCAACGGTAACGAGATTGTCCTCGTCACCTACGACACGCGCACCATTCTCGGTGCCATCATTCCCAAGGCACTGCAAGTGGTGGTAGCCGACAGCAACCTCAATATCCTGCGACAGGTGAGCATACCGGACACCCGTATGGTTGAGTTGATGGCCGCCAATATGGTGGATGGGAAAGTGTACCTGCTGTACGCTAACTTATCTCCGGCAAGGGTCTACCGTGCCGTAGTGGACCTGGCGAGCATGACCATAGAAAGCAACGCCTTTCTGATAGAGAGCCTGCCCAATTTCGACCAAGAGCTATACCGTGGTCCCGCCAAGTCCGACAACGGGCTTTTCTATGCTATGGCAGGCCTTGTTGGCAACTCCTCCTCCAAGGAGACCTCGCCAAGGCAGCTCCTCCTCGATGAGAAATTTGAGGTACTCTGGGAGAAACAATATGAAACCTATATGTTCAGCGACGTGATGGTGAACGACGACGGCGTGGTATACGTCTTCGGCAGCAACTATAACAAAACGAGCGGGGCCACCCAAATGGATGTGGTCATATTGGATGTGAACGACGATCGGCACATCACTGCCAAGGCCTCGGTGGGCGAAGTGTTCCGCCTGCGGCTGCTAAACATCCTGGGCAACAAGGCCGTGGCAGCCGGCTTTATCCGCACCCCCAAATCGTTCAAGAACACCGATTGCTTCGACAAGATGGTGGGCGTGGCCATCGACCTGGCCACCAACGAGGTGAAAACCGACGTGGCAGACTTCACCAGCGACGAGCTGAATGTGTTCGGCAACCAGAGCACCAAGAAGGAGAACTCCGTGGGCATGGTGGACAACCTGGTCATCGGCGGACGGACCGCCACCTCTTTTGGCGGCAGCATGCTGCTGCAACGCGAATGGAAGGTTACCACCCACTCCACCAGAAATCCCGACCAACACGACTATTTCACGATGGGCGCACTGGCCTTTGCCGTGGACACCAATGGCAAGATTGTCTGGCACAAGCCGTTCCGCTCCGTCTGCCACGAAATGACCGGACAGGCCAACGACTATTCCTGCTATCTGGACGCACCCATCCGCGCCCAAGGCGACGACGTGTACGTTTTCCTTACCGAATCCGCCAAGGCACCCCAAACCTACGATATTGCCCAAGGCGCCAAATCCGCCAAGCCGCAGACACAGAAGCACACCACCTGCATCTATGGCATCAGCAAGGATGGCAAGGTAGCAAAGAAAGTGTATGAGCTGGCAAACAAAGCCACCCTGGTAGATGTATGGAAGCCCTTGTCGGAAGATAAATATATATCATTTGGAATCATTAAGAAGAAAACTGGTTTAATCTATGTCACTTTCTAGAGGTATTGCATTGTTGCTGCTGCTGGGCATGGCCACCACGGGGTGGGCCCAGCGGACCTACAGCTTGGATAATTTCACTGGTTTGAAGTCGGAGGGGGAGATTCCGGCCGACCTGCGCAAGAGCCTGGCCGAGATATACAGCGAGGACAAACAGCGTGTGCGCGACTACAACGACGGCAAACTCACCAACCGCGACCGCGTGCTGGAGGTCTCCTACAACATCAGCCGCCTGATGAGCAACGGGCGCATCCTCTACGGCGACCCCATCACCCGTATGCTGGAGCACATGGTCGACACGCTGCTGAAAGATTATCCCCAACTGAGAAGCGAATTGAGGTTCTACACCGTCAAGTCGCCCGCCGTAAATGCTTTTGCCACAGGCCAGGGAATGATATTCGTCACCACCGGTTTGGTGGCGCAGGCCGAGAATGAGTCGCAACTGGCCTATATCCTGAGCCACGAAATCATCCACTACTACCGTAAGCACAACATGGAGATGATAACCCGCCGCGCGAAGACAGCCGACGACGAGGCCTCCCGCATGGCCAACTTCCTCATCTACCACAACCGCTCCCACGAGATGGAGAACGAAGCCGACAGCCTCGGCCTCACCCTTTTCTATATCAACAGCCCCTACGACAAACGCGTCTCCGACGGGGTGTTCGACGTGCTGCAATATGCCATGCTGCCCTTCGACGAAGTGCCCTTCGACACGCTCTATTTCGACTCACCTTATTTCAAGATTCCCCGCCACTACTATCTGGCAAAAGTGGCCGACATCACCTCGCGTGACGACTATGACGATTCGCACAGCACCCACCCCAATATCAAAAAACGCCGCGCCCGCACAGGCGAGATCCTATCGCACCACCAAGGGGGCAGTCGGTATGTGGTAACCACGCCCAGCGAGTTTGCCCACATACGCTTGTTGGCACGCTTCGAATGCATCCGTCAGTGCCTCATCTACAACGACTACACCCGCGCCTTCTACGACAGCTATGTCATGGAGCAGCAACTGCCCGGCAACATATTCCTGCTCAAGGCCAAGGCCCAGGCCCTCTATGGCATAGCCATGGTCAAGAGCTACCGCCACACCAACGAGATTGTGGGCGACTACAACGACTATGAGGGCGAGATACAACAGCTATACTACCTCTTCCGCAAGCTGACCGAAGAGGAAGCCACCCTGGTAGCCATGCGCGAGATTTGGAAGACCCATCTGCTGATGCCCAACGACACACAGCTGCTTGACATGGGTCGTGACATGATGGAGACCCTGCGCGACAAACACCATCTTTCGCGCAACTTCTTCTCGGCCACTTTCGACACGGCATACAACCCCGACGCTGTGGAGAAAGAGCAACCTTCGGCCAATCAGAAGTACGCCCGCATCCGCCAAAAGAAGCAACAGTCCAACAGCGCGAACCTGAACCGTTTCGCTTTCACCGACTTTCTGCAACAGGACGACAGATTCCGCCAATTCATGGACTACTGCCTTGACAACAAAGAGCCGGCAGACAGCACCGACCTGAAAGCCCTGTCCACCCTGCATTACGCTCCGCAATACCTGGTAATCGAGAACAAAAAAGAAAGCCCCGACATCAAATACCGCAAGAGCGACCGCATGGAAAAAATCCTCATCGACGAAGTGCACCAAGCCGCCGAAGCCGCCCACCTGAAGGTGGTGGACTTCTCGGACCCCGCCATGCATAATAGCACCAGCGACACCTTTTACAACGACTTTGTCGCCATCAACGAGTGGGCCAACGAATTTTGGCAGAACAAAGGTCTCGTGCCCCTGAGGCTTTCCACACAGCCACAGATGGACGACATCAATGCACGCTATGGCACCGATAAACTAACGCTCAACACCGTGGTCAACAGCGAATACACACCGCGCAAACTCACACCCTTCTCGTTGTTGTTAGGCATTGCCATTCCTCCCGTCCTGCCGATGATAGCCTATTCGATTGCCTCCAACCGCGAGATTACCGCCACGCGCAACATGCTCATCGACACCCGCCGGGGACGCGTACTGGCCGACCAAACCAACCACCACGATTATGCCGACAGCCGCGACCTGGTGACCAACGACATCTACACCACCTACAACATGGCCCTAAAGCCTAACCGTACCCCTGGTTTTCTGGGGCGCCGACTGGCCGTGAGTGCCAATCTAAACATGGGCTTCCCCGTCTTGAACCATATTTTTGACCGCCCCGGTGCCATAATCGACCTGCGGCCTTCGCTCAACCTCGAATGGACCGTGGCAAAGCACAACACCCTCTCGCTCAATCTCGACTACAACAAAACCCTCTTCTACATCAAAAACGGATACTTGCCTACAGGCAGATATATGCCGGATGGTTTTGCACCCCTCTACAACACCACCATCTTGGGTGCCGACCTCACCCACCGTTGGTATACCGACATCAGCACAGCACCCCTAGGTACCTACTGGGGCGCCGGAGCTTCACTCAGCCACATCAACATCGTGCCACAAGCCGAAGCATACCGCCGGAACGCTTTAGACAGTACCTATTACCGCTTTGGTATCATCCTGGAGACAGGCCGCAACTATATCATCCGCAACAAAGTGCTGTTCAATATCGGAATCCGTTTCCATCTGACTGCCGCCAATCCTTTCTCCTATGACCCCGATCTCGACTTCGATGCCACCTACGAAGAAAGGCTGCGCAAAGCCGAGAACAACCCTGTCCGGCAGCTCAATGCCGACCTATGGATGGCCAACGTATTTCTATTGAACATAGGAGTAGGTTTCCTACCCTTCTGACCAATATCTGCAACGCCGAGTCCATGGGAGCCTCTTACAATTGCCCCACACGGGTCAACCAAGGCACTCCTGTAGGACTTCACCTGCAGAAAAGCCTTCAGACACAAACACGCCCTGCCAGGGACAAAACAAAACACTAACGATTAGCCCACCTAAACATGATTAAAATACACGGTGCACGCGTAAACAACCTAAAAAACATCTCTGTCAATATCCCCCAAGGCAAGCTGGTGGTCATCACAGGCCTCAGCGGATCGGGCAAGTCCAGCCTGGCCTTCGACACCCTTTATGCCGAAGGCCAGCGCAGATATGTGGAGAGCCTCTCCTCCTATGCCCGACAGTTCCTCGGGCGCATGGCCAAACCCGAAGTCGACCTCATCGAGAACATCGCCCCAGCAGTGGCCATCGAGCAGAAAGTCAACACCAGCAATCCCCGCTCCACGGTGGGGACTTCTACCGAGCTGTACGAATATCTCAAACTGATGTTTGCCCGCATCGGCCGCACATTCTCTCCCATTTCCGGCGTGGAGGTCAAGCGCCACTCGGTGAGCGACGTGGTGGACCATATCTACAGCTATCCGGCCGACACGCGCATCACCGTCTACGCCCCACTGACCTATAATGCCGAACGCCCGTTGCGCCCACAGCTGGAGATGCTTCAACAGGAAGGCTTTGTGCGCATCGCCGTCAAGGGAACCATTCTCCGCATCGAAGACTTCCTCAGCTCTCCGGCCGAGGATGCCGAGACTAAGCTTTTGGTGGACCGCATACAGGTACACCCTGGCGACGACGACCAGCTAGCACGCATATCAGAGTCGGTGCAGACAGCCTTTTTCGAGGGGCGTGGCAGCTGCGAGGTGGTGGCAGAAGATGCCAACCACAACGCCTTGGGCTCTGCCTCTTTCAGCAATAAGTTCGAGGCCGACGGCATCACCTTCGAGAAGCCCAATCCCAATTTCTTCAGCTTCAACAACCCCTACGGAGCCTGCCCTACCTGTCAAGGCTATGGCAGCATCATAGGCATCGACGAAGACATCGTGGTACCCAACAAGTCGCTCTCGGTCTACGAAGATGCCGTGGTGTGCTGGCGAGGGGAAAAGATGTCGGAATGGAAGAGTCACTTCATCCGCCTATCGACCAAGTTGGATTTCCCCATCCATACCCCCTACTGCGACCTCACCGAAAAGCAACGCAACATACTCTGGCACGGCAGCGGCTCTTGGGAAGGCATCGACGGTTTCTTCAAATGGGTCGAGAGTCAGGCCTACAAGATTCAGTACCGTGTGATGATGTCGCGTTTCCGCGGCAAGACAGCCTGCCCCGACTGCCATGGCACACGGTTGCGCAAAGATGCCTCCTATGTGAAAGTCTGCGGCAAATCCATCACCGAGTTATTGGCCATGCCTGTGGACCAGTTCGCCCTATGGCTGAAAGAAATAGAGGCCCTGCCGGCCGACGGCATCCACTCCCTCACCACCAACGAACGCGAAGTGGTCAAACGCCTGCTCATAGAACTCAACAACCGCGTGAAATACCTTATTGACGTGGGTCTGGGTTACCTCTCCCTCAACCGTCTCTCCAACAGTCTCAGTGGTGGCGAGTCGCAGCGCATCAATCTGGCCACCTCGCTCGGCAGTTCCCTTGTGGGCAGCATGTACATCCTAGACGAGCCCTCCATCGGATTGCACTCTCGCGACACCGACCGCCTGATTCATGTGCTGCAGGAGTTGCGTGATCTGGGCAACACCGTCATCGTGGTGGAGCACGACGAAGACATCATGCGGGCAGCAGACTACATCATCGACATCGGCCCCGGGGCAGGGCGTCTCGGCGGCGAGGTGGTCTTTGCCGGCACACCCGACCAACTTGTCCAAGAAGCCCCCGAGAAATCCCTTACCGCTCAGTATCTGCTGGGCAAAATGAGCATCCCCGTGCCCTCGTCCCGTCGTCCTTGGCGCGACCACATCACCGTACACGATGCTTTCTGCAACAACCTCAAGCATGTCGATGTCGACTTTCCCCTAGGCGTGCTCACGGTGGTTACGGGCGTCAGCGGATCGGGCAAGACCTCTTTGGTCAAACAGGTACTATACGACGTACTGCAAAAACGCTTTGACGGAGCCACCGACTATGTGGGCAAATGTGCCGGGGTTTCGGGCGACATTGCCCGCATCAGCGGCATCGAGCTGGTGGACCAGAACCCCATCGGACGTTCCACCCGCAGCAATCCTGCCACCTATATGAAAGCCTACGACGAAATCCGCCAACTTTACGCCCAACAGCCTCTGGCCAAAACCCGCGGCTACAAACCCGGCTGGTTCTCCTTCAACACCGAAGGAGGCCGCTGCGAGGTGTGCGAGGGCGAAGGCTACGTGACCGTAGGCATGCAGTTTATGGCCGACGTGCATCTGGTTTGTGAGGAATGCCATGGCACCCGTTTCAAAGAAGAGACCTTAGAGGTACTCTACAACGGCAAAAACATATCCGAAGTGCTTGACATGACAGTCAACCAGGCCATTGAGTTCTTCCAAGACGAGAAATCCATCCTGGCCCGCCTACAGCCCTTGCAGGACGTTGGTCTCGGCTATCTCAAACTAGGACAGTCCTCCAGTTCACTCAGCGGCGGCGAAGCCCAACGTGTCAAATTGGCCTCGTTCCTCATCAAAGGCGAGTCTGAGAAACCCAAGCTATTCATCTTCGACGAGCCCTCAACAGGACTCCACTTCCACGACATACAAAAACTCATCAACGCCTTCAACAGCCTTATCCTTAAAGGCCACACCATCATCGTCATCGAGCACCACCACGACATCATCAAAGTGGCCGACTGGATTATCGACATGGGACCCGAAGGAGGCCGCGACGGCGGCAACGTGGTTTTTGCCGGCACACCCGAAGACCTCCTCGCCCGCCCTGCCGACCAAAAGCCCACCTCCTACACCGCCAAGTTTCTTTCCCAATCACTAAAGGGAACATCCAAAAATACGAACAGTACAAAAAATAAAAGAAAGTAAATATTGATTATTATGATTATCCGCATTGCACCGAAGAAGCCTCGGAGAGGCTTAATCTCAATAACGTTGCGAAAGGTTGAGCGCAAAGAAAGCTTGCTTGCTTTGCCGAGACCTAGCAACGTCTCGCAGAAACCCCATACAAGAAAATCTCCGATTTTCGCAGTGTGGGGATTGGAAACAACCCCATAAGTGCGTCTCGAAGAGACGCGATTTAATATTTCGGACGATAGCGGATAATCATATTGATTATTATCCCGTTGGCAAGTTGACTAGCCCTCTAATTCTTGATTAATAGAACTTACGTGAAGAAATAGCCCACCACCGCCATCAATTCAATCATCTCATCAATTCCATAAAAACAAAAAAATGATTTCCAACCTCAAAAAATTCCGTCGCACCGCCAATATCGGACTCTACGGTTCCATTGCTGCAGTTATTCTCACCGTCATCTTCCACTACAGTCCATTCCACATCACTTACCAACAGCCGCTGGTAGCCCGATGGATGCTCATTGCCGGTACCATCCTTGCCGTACTCGCCATCGTCATGGTGCTTATGACCATCCGCAAAACCACTCCTAAGCTTCGCCAACTCGATAACTTAAACGACAAACTGACAGGCTATACCTCATACATCTGCAACCTCTATTCCAGCACCTTCGCCATTGTCCTCATCGAGTGTGTCCTCATCGTACTCATGTCCGACACCTCCCTTCTGATGGTCACCATCTTGCTCGTGCTGATGCTTTTCCTTTCCTACCCCAACATGTACAAGATGAAGAACGACCTAGGACTCACCGATTCAGAAATGACTGCCCTATTCGGCGATGCCTATATCGCTGATGCCACCCCCTTTGAGGCCCAGCCCGACCTGCCTTCTGCCGACGCACAACTCACCATCGATGCCCAGCAGTCGACAGCAGACTCATCCGATGAAAAAGAACCCACCTCCCCCACCGAGGAGAAAAACTAGCCGTCCACCGTCATGTCCACCACCATAGCCGCCATTTCAACCCCTCCGGGCATTGGGGGTATCGCCGTCATCCGGCTCTCTGGCCCTAAAGCCTTCGAAATTGCCGCACACCATGTGCAGCTCCCTCCCCAGGGTAGCACCACAGGCTTTGCCCTCTTCCATGCTGGAGGTAAAACCTTGGACGAAGTGGTCGTCACCGTTTTCCACGCCCCACATTCCTACACTGGCGAAGACACCGTAGAAATTTCATGCCATGGTTCCATCTATGTGCAGCAGACACTACTGCGGTGCCTGATAGAGAGTGGGGCCCTGCTGGCAGAGCCGGGCGAGTTCACTCGTCGCGCTTTTCTCAACGGCAAACTCAACCTCTCTCAGGCCGAAGCCGTGGCAGACCTCATCGACTCCACCAATGCTGCCTCACACCAGTTGGCCCTCAGCCAGCTCCGTGGCGGCTATGCCCAACTCCTTGCCCAACTGCGCAACCAGCTGGTGGACCTCACCTCTTTGCTCGAATTGGAACTCGATTTCAGCGAAGAGGATGTCGAATTTGCTGACCGCAGCCAACTGCGCAACTTGGTGGCAGAACTGCAGCAGGAAGTCACCCGGCTGACCGGCTCCTTCAAACTGGGCAACGCCGTCAAGAACGGCATCCCGGTGGCCATCGTGGGCCGTCCCAACGCGGGCAAGTCGTCTCTACTAAACGCCCTCCTCTCCGACCAGCGGGCCATCGTCAGCCCCATCCCCGGCACCACCCGCGACACCATCGAGGAGAACCTCAACATCGACGGACTCACCTTCCGATTCATCGACACCGCAGGCCTCCGCCACAGTGACGACCCCATCGAAACCATTGGTTTCGACCGTGCCATACAATCCATCCGGCAAGCCACCGTCGTCCTCATCGTCCGTGATGCCTCCGTCACCTTCGATGAATACAGCGTGGACGACATCAGCTATCTGCTGAGGGACATACCCCAAAAGGACAAAATCATCTTCATCATCCACAACAAAGCCGACCTCGCCACGCCCCCCTACCCTCCCGGAAAAGCCATCTCAGCCCTCACCGGCATGGGAATCGAGGATTTAAAACAATCCATCGCTAAAGCCGTCCGCCAACGTATGCCCAGCTCCGACGGTGCCATGCTCACCAACCTCCGCCACTACCAAGCCCTGCAGCAAGTCTCCGCCTCGCTCGACGAAGTGGCTCAAGGACTGGACGGCGGCCTCCCTGCCGACCTCGTCGCCATCGACCTCCGCAATGCCCTCTACCACCTAGGCACCATCACCGGCGAAGTCACCTCCAACGAAATCCTAGGCACTATCTTCCACCGCTTCTGCATCGGCAAATAAGGATTTTCTATCCTATGGCCCTCCGTGATTTTATCGACTACCTCGCATCGCTCGATGCTCCAGATGACATGAGCATTAACATGTACCAGGGAGATACAGAAGAAGCCGAAGACAGACGAAAAAATCTCCTTTATTATCTTGAAATGATAAAGGAGATCAATCCAACGCATCTACTTGTCGGAGAAGCTCCTGGCCGCTATGGTTGCTACCTGACCGGAATCCCTTTCACCGACGAACATACATTGGTACACAACCCTCTTTTCCAGTCTTTGGACTGCCTGGTAAAGGCATTAATGGAACTGGATTCAAGCATCAAACCCCAAAGGGAGGGAACCGCAACTACAATATGGAGTTGCCTTACTTTATTGCCGCATAGCAGTTTGCCACTACTGTGGAACATCTATCCTTTTCATCCTAGTTCTAGGCCAGCGAATTATCTTTCGGCAAATGACCGCACCAATCGTCGTCCAAGTCCTAAGGAACTCAAATTGGGACTGTCAGTTTTAAAAGAGCTACTACAATACTTTAATATAGACATAATTATAGCAATAGGGCGTGTATCGGAAAAAGTTCTAAAAAAGGAATTTCCTAACATATCATACATCCGACATCCCGCACATGGAGGTACAGCAAAATTCAAAGCCGGATTCAACAAGTTTTTTCAACTTTAGCCCTACCCTTTCAAACCAACCATGACTTATCATATCTATGTGATATGATAAACTTTTTTTTAATTGAATCAGAAGAAAAACGTATCTTTGCATTTCATTCTAAAACATCACGCTATGTTGCAACTACAATATATTAAGGAACATACAGAGGAAATCATAGAACGCCTCAAGATTAAGAACGTAGAAAACGTAGAAGAGCGCATCCAGGAAATCATCGCCCTCGACGAACAACGCCGCAGCCTGCAGCAGCGTTCCGATGCCGTCAAGGCTGAGCAGAACGCCATCGCCAAGGAGATTGGCATGCTTTTCAAGCAAGGCAAACGCGAGGAAGCTGAAGCCAAGAAGGCCCAAACCACCACCCTCAAAGCACAGGAGAAGGAGCTCTCCGAGCAGCAGTCTGCCACCGAAACCGAGCTCAATGCCAAACTTATCTCCCTGCCCAACGCCCCTCACATCACCGTGCCCAAGGGCAAGAGCGAGGCCGACAATGTGGTGGTAGCCGAATTTGGCCACAAGCCGGAGCTCCCCGCCGATGCTCTGCCCCACTGGGACCTTTGCGCCAAGTACGACATTGTGGACTTTGAACTGGGCAACAAAATTACCGGTGCCGGCTTCCCAGTCTACAAAGGCAAAGGAGCCAGACTGCAGCGTGCGCTTATCGACTTTTTCCTCGACGAGGCTGCTAACGCCGGTTACGTCGAGATTATGCCTCCGCTGATGGTCAACGAAGCCAGCGGATTAGGCACCGGCCAGCTGCCCGACAAAGAAGGTCAGATGTATGCCATCCCGCTGGACGGCTTCTACATGATTCCTACCGCCGAAGTGCCTATCACCAATATATACCGCAACACCATCGTCAATGCCGACCAGTTCCCCATCAAGCATGTGGGATATAGCGAGTGTTTCCGCCGCGAGGCAGGCAGCTACGGCAAGGACGTGCGCGGGTTGAACCGTCTGCACGAGTTCAGCAAGGTGGAAATTGTGGTCATCGAACACCCCGACCGCTCATATGACACCCTCGAAGTGATGAAAAAACACGTGGGCGGCCTGCTGGACAAACTGGGTCTCCCCTATCATATCCTCAAACTGTGCGGTGGCGACATCAGTTTCACCTCTGCCATGACCTTTGACTTCGAGGTCTGGAGTGCCGCACAGCAGAAATGGCTCGAGGTCTCCTCGGTCTCCAACTTCGAGACCTTCCAAGCCAACCGCATGAAGCTGCGCTTCAAAGATACCGATGGCAAGATGAAACTGGCCCACACCCTCAACGGCAGTGCCCTGGCCCTCCCCCGCATCGTCGCTGCCCTACTGGAGAACAACCAAACCCCCGACGGCATCGTCATGCCCGAATGCCTGCGGCCCTACCTCCACTTCGACAAAATCGACTAACCCCGCCCCATAGTCCTAAGACAACTCCAACTCCTCACCATAGAAAAAACATGAACAGGCGCACCCTGTTCATGTTTTTTTTAACACACAAAAAAAGATGAAACGATGACAATTATTGAAAGAGCGATAGTATCAACTTCGTCATTCTAATAATAGTTAACAAATGGTACGAAAAAGCAGTAATGATGCGGCCTATAAGGCTGAAGTGGTCATAGAGGCCATCAAAAGAAGGACGCAAAGAAGATGTTTCATAAAAATGTCGATACAAATGGTAGGCGGTACAATAATTCTGTTTTATATGCGTTATAGATAAAAATATACTGATATGGGTATTTCAGATTCTCAGGAACGTTATGTCAACTTCTATACCGACTTTGCCTTCAAGAAGCTCTTCGGCACCGAAGCCAACAAGGAGCTGCTGATCAGCTTCCTCAACTCCATGTTCGACGGCAGGGAGGTGGTGTCGGACCTCGAGTACCTCAACGTGGAGCACCTGGGACCCTCCGCCGTGGAGCGCAAAGCAGTTTTCGATGTTTACTGCCGCAACAGCCAGGGCGACCGCTTCCTCATCGAGATGCAGAAGGCCGACCAGAACTACTTCAAGGACCGCAGCATCTATTACTCCACCTTTCCCATACAGGAGCAGGCTGTCAGGGGCGACTGGAATTTCCGCCTGGACAAGGTCTACACCATCGGCATACTCAACTTCACCTTCGATGACGACCCAGAGTACTTCCACCACGAAGTCAAGCTGGTGGACGTGAAGAAGAAAAATGTTTTCTACGACAAGCTGACCTACATCTATCTGGAGATGCCCAAGTTCCACAAGAACGAGGATGAATTGGAGACCCTTTTCGACAAGTGGCTCTATGCGATGAAGAATCTGGGCCGCCTGATGGAGCGTCCGCAGGTGCTGCAGGATGCCGTCTTCACCCGTCTATTTGAGCAGGCCGAGATAGCCAAGTTCAGCCCTACGGAACAACGCGGCTACCGTGAGAGCCAGAAGGACTTCTGGGATCTTTTTAGCGTGAAAGAGACCGCTGAAATGAAAGGACATGCTAGAGGATTGGAAGAGGGAATGGCCAAAGGTAAGGCTGAAGGATTGGAAGAGGGAATGGCCAAAGGTAAGGCTGAAGGATTGGAAGAGGGAATGGCCAGAGGCATGGCCGAAGGCAAGGCCGAAGGAGAGAAGAGCAAAGCTCGTCAGATAGCCCAAAATTTAAAATCCATAGGAGTTTCACCTGATACAATTGCAATGAGTACAGGTCTGTCCTTGGAAGAAATAGATAGGCTGTAACCTTCTGAAGCACTAGTGGACAACCTCCTGTCCGTCAACTCATTTATAGGTTTTTGTTACCGCGTAAAAAAACAATTGCGCACGTATGTGTAATACGTGTGAATGGATAAGGCACATAGTATGTGCTATCTTTCCCCATTCACTCTGTACATTCCGCGTTCGATAAAGATTTGTTTGGATTGTACTGGTGATGTCGTGCAGCCTGAGTGGGTTACATAGATGTATTGGTAGTGTTGGTTATGAAAGAGATGCTAAAATACGTTTGAACTTTATTCTGAAAGTATATTATGCCACAATGAAAAATTGCCGTACCGTATGAAAGCAAGTGGGCGGCATCGAGTAGAAGTCGAAGCCGCCCACTTGCAATGGGATGACGAATAGCCACGTCAGATACTGTGTCTAAGGACTATTATCCTATATTTAGAAGTGGAAACCGATGCGGAGGGCGAGTTCGCCGAGGTGGCGTTTCTCGACACTCAAGCTCGTAGCATCCGAATCGTTGAACGAACGGGAAGTATAGCCAATGCGGTGTACGCCCATATCGAGATAATAAAGGCCCACGGTGACATTCTCGCCTAAGTAGGTACCAGCCCCGACGGTCCACGAAAGAGCTCCGTTGGGTTTATAAGCGTAAGTGCCAAAATGATGCGTCACTCCCTCGCCGTCGACATAACTGCTGCCGTTGGGATAGCCATTCTTAGTAATGAACATCATGTCGAAACCAATGCTGGCCTCGGCAAAAGGCCGGATAATGTCGGTAAGGTCGTAACGGTACTTCAAGCCCACCTGCACAGGCACGTTGAAATAATTGGGAACCTTGGGAATGGCTTTCATCTCGTTGTTCCGATTGTTGTTATCATAGACATCGCGAATCTTCGACTTCGATGGATTCCAGAGGAAACTAACTTCGGCAAAGGGAAGCAGCCAGTTGTTGGCTCCCACATCCAGCCAAATGCCTGCCCGAAGAGAGGCGCCGATACCAGCAGAAGCGCTAGTGGCAATGTTGGTGCGGCTGATTGGATTGAAAGTGTTGAAGGACATCAAATCATCGGCATTGAGATTGTTAAATTCGGCAACGGGAAGGAATCCGTTGAAATAGCCCGAGAATTCGAGTTCTTGAGCCTGTGCGCCAAAGCCGGCAAAAAACATGGCCACGGCGACACATAAACCTTTGAAATAGTTACTTTTACTCATAGTTTATCTTTTAAAATTAGAAATACAAAAATAGTAAAAATATTTTATATTCAGAGAAAAATCATTTTTTTTCGTACCTTTGTAGTTGCATTAAATAATTAATTAAACTTATAGCACCTTGAAACGCAAATTTTTACACATTATTCCGTTGGCCGTTTTCATGGCATTTTCAACTATTGCCTCGGCCCAGGTGGATTTCACTCCCATTTTCACCCAGATCAGGCTTGAAGCCCGTGCCGACTTCGACTACTACAACAACACCTCCAACAATCCCTCGATAGCTGCCGAAAACCCCTATGGCTTCCACGGCCGCTACTTCAACATGGTCATCGGCGGACCACTGGGCGAGAAGTTCAGCTATTTCTTCCGGCAGCGCATCATTGCCAACCCCGGCAGCGTGAGCTTTTTCGACAACACCGACTTCCTCTACATCAACTATATGCCCAACAAAAACTGGATGATCCGTATGGGTAAGGATGCCTTGGCCGTCGGCGGCTTCGAATACGACGCACCCCCTATCAACGTACTCTTCAACACCTATTATTGGAACAACTTCTACTGCTTCCAGCCCGCGATAGCCGCCGCCTACAAGAGCGACAACGGCAAGCAGATGGTGCTGGTGCAGGTGGGAAACTCACCCTATGTGTACTACGGTGCCGACCTCGGCTACGGCCTCGGCAACGAATGGAAGAGTGGCCTGATGTCCTTCAACCTGTTCCACAGCGGCGACTTCGGCCACTATAAGATGCTCAACTCGGTGAACTTCTTCCAACGCCCCGACCGCAAGATGATGAACTACATAGCCATTGGCCAAAAGCTGGTGTACGACCGCTGGGACATCTACCTCGACCTCATCCACCACGCCAACGCCATAGACGACTGGGGCAAGAACTTTGCCGTGGTCAGCTGTGCCAACCTCTATTTCAAAAACGGGCTGAACCTCTTTGCCAAAGGGGCCTGGGAGCAGAACAAGTCCAATGAGATACTGCCCGGCTTTGGCATCGGGGACAACATTGCCTTAGGCTACTACGACTGCTTTGGCGAGGCCGGTACCTCCTATCTCACCTACGGCGTAGGGTTGGAATACCACCCCAAGATCTGCCCCGACTTCCGTTTCCACGCCTTCGTGGCCGACCGCCGCACCACGCGTCCCTACACCAATACCGACGGCAGCCTCGCCAACGACACCTACTACGAAAACTCCTTGCAGCTGAACATGGGCATCACCTGGGACATGGACATCCACCGCATGCTCAAGGAACGCATGGCCAAGGCTTTGCTTGACAACAAGTCACCCCTTGACTAGTGTCCCTCACATATAGCCATATCAGTAAGGCAATCTAATCTATCCCCCACAAAAGACAAGAACATGGAACACAACTATCACACACCAAGGCCCAAGACGACGCAATACGCCCGCAACATGGAAGCCTTCTTCAAACGTCTAGAGCACCGTTTGAAACTCAAGTCGCCCCTGAAGTTCACCAGCAAACGCTCGCTGGAAGCCATCGTCTTCCTAATCTTCTTCATTGGCTTCTTTTGGGTACTGGCCTATAAGATGACCTTGCCCAATATGCTCAATACCTTCATGCAGACGGCCTACCACCTGCTGTTGGAAACAGTCTTCTACATCATGGCCATCTGCGTGCTCATGGGAGCCATCGGCAAACTGCTGATAGAGTTTGGTGTGGTGCGCCTGCTGGAGAACATCCTGCGGCCGCTGATGAAACCCATCTACAACCTCCCCGGCGTGGCCGCTCTGGGTGCCATCATGACGTTCCTCTCCGACAACCCCGCCATCATCTCACTGGCGCAGAACAAGAACTTTGCCCAGTACTTCCGCAAATACCAGCTGGTGTCGCTCACCAACTTCGGCACAGCCTTTGGCATGGGTTTGACGGTGCTGGCCTTCATGACAGGCCTTGGCTATGGCAAGGGAGCTCTCGTTGGAGTGGCTGGAGCCATCATCGGCAGCATCATCTCCACCCGCCTGATGCAACGGTTCACCCTCAAGAGCTACCCCGAAATGGACTTCCCAGTGACCGACTACCAAGGCGACGAGCAGCAGATTTCCTATAAGTCCGAGGGCTCGGTCTTCCAGCGTTTCCTCAACTCGCTACTTGACGGTGGCAAAGACGGCGTTGGCATCGGGTTTGCCATCATCCCCGGGGTGCTCTGCATCTCCACCCTAGTAATGATGCTCACCTTTGGACCCGATTCTGCCACAGGAGCCTACACGGGTGCCGCCTATGAGGGCGTGCCCATCATCACCTGGCTGGCCGACAAAGTAAACTTTATTTTCTATTGGCTCTTTGGCTTTGAGAGCGGCGCATTGGTGTCGTTCCCCATCACCGCCTTGGGTGCCGTGGGTGCTGCCATCGGTCTTGTGCCCCGCTTCATCACCGAAGGCATCATCAACAATAACGCCATCGCCGTCTTCACCGCCATGGGCATGTGCTGGAGCGGCTACCTCTCCACCCACACCGCCATGCTGGACGCTCTGGGATACAGAAAACTTATCGGAAAAGCCATTGGTGCCCACACCATTGGTGGACTCTGCGCCGGAGTGGCAGCCCACTGGCTCTATGTCCTATTGGCACTAATATTTTAAGAACTAGGACATTACCCTATGTTAATAAAAATATTTTGCACAAAAACATCGTAATTCATTTTTTGTTCGTATTTTTGCAAAACATTTATAACCCTAAAAACATAAAAAGAAATGGCTTACAAAATTACTGACATCTGTGTTGCTTGCGGCACTTGCATCGACCAGTGCCCCGTCGGAGCTATCTCCGAAGGTGACATCTACAAAATCGACCCCGACACCTGCGCTAGCTGTGGTACCTGCGCTGACGCTTGCCCCACCGGAGCTATCGTAGAAGCCTAATAAGCCCAGATGTAGCTACAAAAAAAGCCTCGCTCAACTGCGAGGCTTTTTTTTGATGTGATAAGTTCTACTGATTGTCGTATTTCTCCACCTCGTCGTGGAAAAACTCCAGCTGCACACCCGCCTGGGCAAAAAGGGCTTCGCTCTCGGCCCCGGCATGGTACTTGCGCTCGCAGACCACACGCTTGATGCCGCAGTTGATGATGAGCATGGCGCAGGTACGGCAAGGAGTCATGCGACAATAGAGGGTGGCCCCGTCAAGGGCAATGCCCCTTCTGGCGGCCTGGCAGATGGCGTTTTGCTCGGCATGGACCGTGCGGACGCAATGGGTGGTGATGTTGCCTTCCTCATCAATAGACTTGCGGAAGAGATGTCCCACCTCGTCGCAATGGGGCAATCCTGAGGGCGAGCCCACATACCCCGACACCAGCAGCTGGCGGTCCTTGACGATGACACAGCCACTACGTCCCCGGTCGCAGGTGGCACGTTTGGAAACGGTGTTGGCCAGCTCCATGAAATACTCATCCCAACTGGGGCGCTGGTGGAGAATACCTTTGAGCACCTGCTGCACCTGGTCGTTGAGCTGCGCTATGGTGCCGCCATTGTCAAAACGGAAGTCAGCATGGGCAATGCAGTAGCCCAAATTCTGCTTATTGGGGTCTTCGCTGTCCATCTCCCGTTGCTCATTGGCTAGGAAGGTGGCATAGTCGACATGGTCGGTTTCACTGCCACGGAGCACCACACGTTCGTAGCGCACCTTAGGGTCGGCATCCACGGCAAAGAGGTAGAAATTGGGTTTGTTGCGCAGGGCCTCCACCTCGCCCGGTGTGCGAATGCTCTCGATGATACAGTTCTTGCCCGAAGACTGGGCCTGAGCATACAGCTGCTCGACAATCCACGAAGGACTATGTTTGGCGCGGAGGTCGTTGCCCACGGCAGTCATACTGTCGCGGTTGACCGGCATGCCGCGACGCTCTATCTCCTGTATGAGGAAAGCGCGCACCGAGTAATGGACGAATCCCTTCTCTTTGACCAGAAAGTCCACAATAGTGCCCTTGCCAGCTCCCAGCGTGCCTGTAATTCCAATAGTAATCATTACACTTTGTATTTATACTCCAACTGGGCCAGTTCTTCGTTGGCCTTGACAATCTTCTTTTTCAGGCCTTGCTTGTAGGCAATCACCTTGGCTTGCAAGGCAGGATTGTTGACAGCCATGATTTGCAAAGCCAACACAGCGGCATTCTGAGCACCATTGATGGCTACGGTGGCAACGGGTATTCCCGGAGGCATCTGCATGATGGCAAAGGTGGCATCCAATCCTTCTAGGACACTGCCTTTGATGGGCACTCCGATAACGGGCAGCGGGGTTTCGGCAGCAATGACACCCGGCAGGGCGGCAGCCATACCAGCACCGGCAATAATCACTTGTATACCCCGTTGGTGGGCGTTGCGGGCAAACTCCGACACCTCGGCAGGTGTGCGGTGTGCCGACAAAGCGTTGACCTCAAAAGGTATTTCCATTTCTTCCAAAAACTGGCAGGCTTTCTCCATGACCGGCAGGTCGCTGGTGCTGCCCATAATGATACTAACTAATGGATTCATTTATTAAGCTATTGATTTTCTATTTTAATAATGGGCATCTTGACTCCCGAACGGGACTGCCCTTCCTCGCCTTTGTATATCTGCCAGGCCCTGAGAATCACATCGGGTCTGGCACCCTCGTAAAGGACCATATAGACTGCCTGTGCGATGGGCATCTGCACGTCGAGTTTCTTCCGTATTTTTTCGAGACTCTTGACAGCATAGTACCCTTCGGCCACCATCTGCATCTCCAACATGGCAGACTGCACACTGTAGCCCATGCCTATCATGTTGCCCAACGTGCGGTTGCGGCTGAACTGAGAGTAGCACGTCACCAACAAGTCACCCAAGAAAGGCGGCAACAGCTCCGAGGTCATCTTCAGCTCGCGGTCAGGCTGCATCAGGTGGTAGAACAGCTGCATCTCGGCCATAGAATAGCTTACCAACACAGCCATCAGGTTGTCGCCACCACCAATGCCCTTGCAGAAACCCGCTGCCACGGCATACACATTCTTCAGGGCCGAAGCAAACTGTAGGCCACGGAGGTCATCGGACAGACTCAAGTTGATATAACGGCAACGGAGCTGACCACGGACAGTTTCGGCCAAAGGACGATTGTGCGATGCCACGGTGAGGAAGGTAAGCTTCTCTCGGGCAATTTCCTCGGCGTGGGTGGGACCACTGATGACACACAGTTGCTCGTTAGGCACCTGATAGACGTGCTCCAGATAGTCGGTCACCACCTCGTCGGTATATGCTATAAAACCCTTGATGGCAGACACCAGATAACGAGTACGTAGGAGAGCGGGGTCCACCGTCTGAAGGGCATCATGCAGATAGGCGGTAGGAATAACCAGATAGACATACTGGCACTTTTCCACCACCTCCTGGGCACTCTCCACCACGGTGATGCGATCCATGTTGAACTCCACCTCGCCCAGATATCGCTTATTGCGACCGCGGGAGGCCAAAGAGGCCCTGATTTCGGGCTCACGGACATACCAGCACACATGGGCATCAGGTTGCTCCATGAGCAGTTTAACAATTGCAGTGGCCATTGAGCCACTTCCAAGAACTCCTATCATAACGAATTGAGAATTGGGCAGTAGCACATTGCTAACAGATACTACTTAAGGTTCTTCAAAATTTCAAGGGTCTGATTCCAGAACATCTCGACGGTCTTGATTTCGATTTTCTCGCCGGGGGCGTGCACACCACGGAGGGTGGGGCCATAGCTGATCATATCCATCTTGGGGTATTTCTCGCCGATAAGGCCGCACTCCAAGCCGGCATGGATGGCACGGACGATGGGGTCGTGACCATACATACGCCTATAAGTCTCCACACCCACCTTCAGCACTCTGCTCTCAGGGTTGGGAGTCCAACCAGGATAGCCGTCGCTGTGGCTGACATGGGCACCTATCAAGCGGAACGTGGCTTCAATCTTTTGGGCGGCAGCATGCTTGGCACTCTCCACCGAACTACGCTGGCTGGTGCAGATGTGAATCTGTTTGTCATCCATCTTAATGGAAGCCAGATTGGTGGAAGTCTCCACGAAGTTCTCTATCTCACGGCTCATAGCCAGCACACCGTGTGCACAAGCAAACAGAGCATCGAGCAGATTGCGGTGGACCTGTTTATCTATGAGACAGGCAGGCATGGCGATAGGCTCCATGGCCACTTCCAAGTTAGGCTCGGTGCTGCGGAATTCGAATTTAAGGTTTTTGGCGAAAGTATCCACCAGCTGTTTCAGTTGGGCCTCATAAGTCGGAAGCACTACCACATCGGCCCAAGCCTCGCGGGCAATGGCATTGCGGAGATTGCCGCCATCGATGTGGGCCAGGCCGATGTTGCATTTCTCGGTGGCGTTCCAAAGAATGCGGGTGAGCATTTTGTTGGCATTGCCACGTCCGCGGTGGATATCGTCGCCACTGTGACCGCCCTGCAGGCCATAGACACGGATTCGGTATGCCACCTCGCCAGCTGGCACGGGACGTGTGGTGTAGTCGATGTCGGCCACGGTATCAATACCGCCGGCGCACCCGATGCAGTATTCGCCTTCGTCTTCGTCGTCGAAATTGAGCAAGATGTCACTTTTCAGCCAATCGGTGTGGAGATTGCCGGCACCGGTAAGTCCAGTCTCCTCGTCCACCGTGAAGAGGCACTCCAACGGTCCGTGCTGAATGGTCTTGTCGTCCAAGATGGCCAAAGCAGCAGCCACGCCAATGCCGTCGTCGGCACCCAGGGTGGTACCGTCGCCTACCAGCCAACCGTCCTCAACATAGGCTTCGATGCCTTGGGTATGGAAGTCGAACTGCTTGTCGCCATTCTTCTCACACACCATGTCCATGTGTGCCTGCAGGCAGACACCGGGGGCATTTTCATAGCCTTGGTAGGCGGGTTTGCGAATGAGCACGTTGCCCACCTCGTCGGCGAGGGTCTCATAGCCGTGCTGCTTACCGAAATTTTGCAGATATGCCGAAACCTTCTCTTCATGTTTCGAAGGTCTGGGAATGTTCATCAGTTCGCCGAAGTACTGCCACACTTTGGCAGGTTGCAGATTTTTTAAAGCATTGTTCATATTTTGTATGTATTTGTTTATTTGGTTATCCGCAAATAACCGAGAAGACTAAGTCGCGTCTCTTCGAGACGCCTCTCTGGGGTTGTATCCCATCCCCACACTGCGAAAATCGGAGATTTTCTTGTATGGGGTTTCTGCGAGACGTTGCTAGGTCTCGGCAAAGCAAGCAAGCTTTCTTTGCGCTCAACCTTTAGCAACGTTATTGAGATTAAGCCTCCCCGAGGCTTCTTCGGTGCAATGCGGATAGTCATATTTGTTTATAGTGAGGTTCTTAAAATCGTTTGTACTCTAAATTTGCCCGACAGGGGCAATTGTGTATGGATGAAATTGAGTAGGCGATGCCTAGTGCTGCAACTGCTTTCTCACCAGGAGGTATCATTCAGCCACACCCCCTGTAATGAGTATCTAGAAACTACATCACCACCACTTTTCTACCCATCTGACCACCCACACGCACCACATAAACACCTGGGCAGACAGGGACACTCCACTCAGTAGCACCCATGCTGTTGCGATGAGCCACCCGGCGACCCATCAGGTCATATATGGCCACTGCGCTGTTCTCGCACCCTTTGACCACGATGTGGCCAGAGCGGCTGTAAACATTGGCGGTAGAGGGAGTGAACCTGCGGATAGTCGACGGGTCATAGCCATGATAGCTGGTGTCGGGTTCCAGGCCGATAATGGCACCGTGCCACTGGGTGAAGTCGCTGTTGTTGGGCTTCATGGCATCTAGTTTGTAATAGCCGTCGGCGCTGCCGTTCCAACCCCAATTGATATGGAACATATTGGTGTCTACAGCATCGGAGAAATAGCCGTCAATGACATAGCCGTGGCCCTGCGTGGCGCTGTGTCCCGCATCGCTATTGTCCTTTGCCCAGCCGGCATAGTAGATAGGCATGCTGTCGGCCAAGCTGTTGTAGAGCATCAGCAGCCAGAGGCTGTCGCTGTGTACCGAATCGCGCAAGCCGGCATAGCTGAACTTATAACCGAAATGGCGCGGGATGCGGGTGTCTGCCCCCATAGTGGCCGATAGGTGAAGACTGGTGTCGAACGTAGCGTACTCAGGCAGCGACCAACAGCCGCTACCGTCGGGACTATAGTTCATGTCCAGCGACACACCTATCTGGTAAAGTAATGTGGAGATAGCACTGATGACCGAGTCGGGGCTGTTAATGTAAGCATAATCTTCCATGTGGGCCCAATCGTAGTAGGTATGTTCAAAGTCGGCAGACTGCACGCCCCACCTCCAATTGCCATAGACAGCGGGGTTGTCGGCTCCGTTGTAGGAGTGCTGACCAAAACCATGGACAGGATAATCCCAATAGTTCATAATCATGCCAAAGGCCGTAGCCACACAGCCTGTCACGGATTTCCCGGGGCAGAGGCGGTTATATGGATTGCCCTGACCCCACACCATGTTACCGAGGAGGCGGACGATGACATCGTTGTAGATGTCGCCCTTGGCTTCAAAACGGCGCATGGCTTCTGTGAGGGCCCTGCCGCTGCTCAGCTGCTCCCATTGGGACTGAACCGCCTTGCTGGCAACAGCCCCCGCCTCACGGGCGGCAGCCATCTGGCGGCTGTACTGTTGCAGATGGAAACGCACCGCGGGATTCATTTCCAAAGCACCCTCGTCGGAGAAAGCCAGAACGGGGGAGGCCACATCATCGCCACTCACCACGACGAAGCCTTGGCGGTTGCCGTCAGCAATGACATAGTTATAAACATAAATATTGGATATGCCCACCTCGGCGGTCACATCTTTTAGTTGGCATTGGGCATCGGCATTCAGCCCAGCCTTATCCTGTAGCGACAACTCCCAGCTGTACAGCTTAGCAGCTGTCTCGGCCACCTGGCGCGCACGCTGGGGCGACACAGGGGCAGCCACAGAGACTGCTGTGGCCAGAGCTGTCAACACAATTAAAGATAACTTCTTCATATACGAATGGGTTTTATAATCTATTTAAAGTAAGCCACACCGCTCTCGAATATCTGCTGGTCCTGATCGCCATAGATATTCAGATAGGTTCCTTCGCGGCGGCGTTCGCTGTGTGCCATCTTGCCCAGCACGCGGCCATCGGGACTGGTAATGCCCTCGATAGCCATGTAGGAACCATTCATGTTGTAGGGCTCCTCCATCGTGGCATGACCGTCCAAGTCGACATACTGGGTGGCCACCTGACCGTTAGCAAAGAGCTTGTCGAGCCACTCCTGCGGTGCCACGAAACGTCCCTCGCCGTGGGAGATGGGCACCACATAGCTCTTGCCCAGCTCGGCCTTCTGCAGCCAGGGGGAGAGATTGCTCACCACACGTGTGTGGGCTATCATGCTCTGGTGACGTCCGATGGTGTTAAAGGTGAGGGTCGGCGAGTCGGCATGCTGCTGGCAGATTTCGCCATAAGGCACTAGGCCCAGTTTCACCAAGGCCTGGAAACCATTGCAGATACCAAGCATCAGACCGTCACGCTCTTTGAGCAGCTGCATCACGGCTTCGGCAATCTGAGGATTGCGGAAAACGCTCGTGATGAACTTGGCGCTGCCTTCTGGCTCATCGCCGGCAGAGAAGCCACCAGGAATCATCACTATCTGGCTGTCGCCGATAGCCCTGGCATAAGCGGCCACGCTCTCGGTAATCTGGCTGGCATTCTGGTTGCGGAAAACCAACGTCTCCACGTTGGCACCGGCACGCAGGAAAGCGCGGGCAGAGTCATACTCGCAATTGGTACCTGGGAAGACCGGTATAAACACCTTGGGTTTGGCAACCTTATGCTTGCAGATATATATTTTCTTGGTCTTAAACAGATTCGTCTCACCCAGGGCCTTTACCTCGGCACGACTGGTGGTGGGGAACACCTCCTCCAACGGGGCAGTCCAGGCCTGCAACATCTCGTCCATGCCGATTTTTTCGCCAGACACTTCGAAAATGCCGTCATCCGTCACGCGGCCAATCTTGCGGCACACGGCAGGCAGGTCGCCGCAGTTGGACACCTCAACCACGATGGCTCCATATTTCTTTTCGAAAAGCTCTTCTGTGGCCATGGCACTGTCGAAGACGACTCCCATACGGTTGCCAAAAGCCATCTTGCTGACAGCCTCGGCAATGCCGCCAAAGCCAACAGCGTAGGCCGACTTCACCGCCCCATTGCGGACGGCCTGATAGAGAGCTCCGTACATAGCCAACAGTTGTTTGTAGTTGGGCATACCCATCTTATCGGGCTTAATCTCCAACAGATAGAGGTAGTTGCCTGCCTTCTTCAGCTCGGGCGTGACCACATGATGGATGTTGCCGATGCCTACAGCAAAGCTGCACAGCGTAGGAGGCACATCGATATCGTTGAAGGTTCCGCTCATGGAGTCCTTGCCACCGATGGCGGGCAACTTCAGCCCCATCTGGGCATTATAGGCACCCAGCAAGGCACTGAGGGGCTGGCCCCAACGATACGGATCCTTGCCCAGTTTCTTGAAATACTCTTGGAAAGTGAGGCGGACACGGCTGACATCGCCACCTGCCGCCGCCACCTTAGCCACAGAGTCCACCACAGCATAGACGGCGCCATGGAAGGGACTCCAGCTGCTCAAATAAGGGTCAAAACCGTAACTCATGATGGTTACCGTGTCGCACTTGGCCTCAAGGGTGGGCAGCTGACCTATCATGCTTTGGGTGGGGGTCAGCTGGTTCTTGCCGCCGTACGGCATCACCACGCTGCCAGCCCCTATGGTGCTGTCAAACATCTCCACCAACCCCTTCTGCGAGCAGACATTCAGGTCGGAAAGGTTCTTCAGCCAACGCTCCTTGGTCGTAGCGGCTGTCGTGGTGGCACTTTTGTCATTGTCGCCTTGGGGCATACTCACAGAGACCTTGGTCTCCTGGTGGGCACCGTTGGTGTCGATGAAACGGCGGCTGAGATTCACCACCTCTTTGCCACGCCAGCTGATGACCATGCGGGGTTCTTCGGTCACCTTGGCCACCACTACGGCTTCCAGGTTCTCCTCATCGGCATAGCGCAGCATCTGGTCGACATCCTTGGGGTCCACCACGATGGCCATACGTTCCTGGCTCTCGCTGATGGCCAGCTCGGTGCCGTCCAAACCGGCATATTTCTTGGGGACTTTGTCGAGGTCTATCTGCAAGCCATCTGCCAATTCGCCAATGGCCACACTGACGCCACCCGCGCCAAAGTCATTACATTTCTTAATCAAACTGGAGACCTCTTCCCTTCGGAAAAGACGTTGGATTTTGCGCTCGGTAGGGGCGTTGCCCTTCTGCACCTCGGCACCACAGGTGGTCAGCGAGGAGGTGTTGTGGGCCTTGGAAGCGCCTGTGGCTCCGCCACAGCCGTCACGCCCTGTGCGACCGCCCAGCAGGATGATGACATCGCCGGGGTCACTCGTCAAGCGTTTCACCTGACGACGAGGGGCTGCCGCCACCACGGCACCTATCTCCATGCGCTTGGCCACATAGTCGGGGTGGTAGATTTCGTTCACCAGGCCGGTGGCCAAACCTATCTGGTTGCCATAGCTGCTATAGCCGCGGGCTGCCGTAGTAACGATTTTGCGCTGAGGCAACTTGCCGGCAAGGGTCTCACTCATGGGACGCGTGGGGTCGGCGGCTCCCGTCACACGCATAGCCTGGTAGACATAAGTACGGCCACTTAGGGGGTCGCGGATGCAGCCGCCCAAGCAGGTGGCTGCGCCACCAAAGGGCTCAATCTCCGTAGGGTGGTTGTGGGTCTCATTCTTGAAGTTGATGAGCCATTCCTCGGTCTTGCCGTCCATTTTCACAGGCACCACGATGCTGCAGGCGTTGATTTCATCGCTCACCTCCTGGTCGTCCAGCAGTCCCATCTTGCGTATGCGCTTGGCGGCCAGGGTACCGATATCCATAAGGCATACAAACTTGTCGTCGCGCCCTGCATACTGGTCCTTATGGTCGGCCAGATATTGTTGGAAAGCACCCTCGATAAGGGGTCTGTAGTATCCTTCGTCAAACTCCACATCGGTCAGCTCGGTAGCAAAGGTGGTGTGGCGGCAGTGGTCGCTCCAATAGGTGTCCAACACACGTATCTCCGTCATGCTGGGGTCGCGATGCTCCTCGTCGCGGAAATAGCGTTGTATGTGTTGGAAGTCGGCAAAGGTCATGGCCAGTCCCAACGAGTCATACAGCCCTTTCAGCTCCGGCTCTGCCATCTCTTTGAATCCGGCAAAAATATGCACGTCGGCAGGTTCGTCATAATGCTCCACCAATGTGTCGGGCTTGGGAGCATCGGTGACACGGCTGTCGACAGGGTTGACGCAGTTTTTCACCACGGCCTGGCGTTGCTCTTCAGTGAGGGTGCCGCTGATGACATAGGTGGTAGCCGAGCGGATGATGGGCTGCTCGGCAGGGTTGAGCAGGCACACGCACTGTTCGGCCGAGTCGGCACGTTGGTCGAACTGGCCGGGCAGATACTCCACGGTGAAAACAAAATCGTCTTCCTGCTGCGGGAAGGTCTCTTCAAAAATATCGTCAACAGGAGGCTCTGAAAAGACAGTCATTTTAGCCTTTTCATAAGTCTCGTCTGAGAGGTTTTCTATATCGTAGCGCATCAGAACGCGAACGTTGTCGACCTTGATGCCAAGATAGGCCGACATTTCCTCTTTCAGCTCCTTTGCCTTGATGGCAAAGTCAGCTTTCTTTTCCACGAATATTCTTCTAATCATATATTTTTAATTTTTATTTTTTCTTCTTTTGGCCACAAGACCGTTCCATTTCATGGGTCGTTTTCTCACCTCAGCATAGTGCAAACACTTCGTAATTTTCCTTCTGCATTCGGCTTAACGAAAACGTTCTAGCAATCGGGAGCACGCGCTGGGCGATTGCCTCTCTCCAACTGTCAGAAACGGCCGGTGGCACTATCATTCATCAATCCTCCATCCCCATCCTTCAGGATTTTTTGCATGCACTGGTCTGAAGAAATCAATCATTTTCTCCACATCTGCGTCAAAATCACCCGTAGGATAAATAGTGGGGCCATAGCCCATTGTCTTGGTTTTAAAGTCCATATAGCCCAGCACAATAGGCACTTCTGCCCGCATAGCAATCTCATAAAATCCACGGTGAAAACGGTTCACTGCCTTGCGCGTACCCTCTGGGGTGATAACGATGCAGACATTCTTCTCGCTCTTCAACACCTCCACGGCTTTCTCCACCAAGTTGTTGTGGCGGTTGCCGCGGTCCACGGGCACGGCACCCATCGGACGCAGCAGCCAGTTGGTGAAAATATTGAAAAATTCTTTTTTGATAAAGATTCGAGGTCTGGCCCCCGCCTTGAACAGCATGGCGGGACCCACCAGAAAGTCGGCAATACTGGTGTGCGGAGCCACTGCCACCACACAATGCAACACTTCAGGGCGCTCTTTCACATCAATAGGGTCAAAGTGCCAGCCGAACAACCTTACCAACCAAATCCAAATCTTTCTCATTATGAATTATATATAAATATCTCTTGCAAAAATAATCGAATTAACCAATATGCAAATATACGAAAAAATCTTAAAACACACAAAAAACCTTACTTTTAACAACCAAAACCCTTCCCCCACCCGCCTCGCAACCGCCGCCAATGCCACCCATCTCCCTCGGTGGAGCAAGTGGCCTAATGCACAAATTGTTAACCCGTTAATTGCCACTTGCACCATCCAATCCAACCGCATCCGTACTTAAAAAAGATGTCGACGCTACACTAATCCACAAAAAACACGTACCTTTGCACATAAAAAAAAACACGCCATGCAAATCTCCAACAACCACCTATCCCTCACCGTCGCCCACCGCGGTGCCGAACCCGTCTCGCTGCTTTTCGACGGACGCGAATGCCTTTGGCAAGGCAACCCAATCTTCTGGAAACGCCACGCTCCCATCCTCTTTCCCATCGTGGGCAAGGTCTTCGACAACACCTACCGTGTAGGCACACAGGAGTTCCACCTCCCGCAACACGGATTTGCTCGCGACAGCGATTTCGACCTGATCCAGCAAACGGCCGACACGCTCGCTTTCCGTTTTGAGAGCAACGCCGACACACGTCAGTGCTACCCCTACCCTTTTATCCTCACCGCCCGCTACCAACTCACAGACAACCAGCTCTGCTGCCAATGGCGCGTGGAGAATCCTGCCAGCCAAGAGATGTTCTTTATGATTGGTGCGCACCCCGCCTTCAACTACCTCCTTTTCAACCCTGACGACCCTGTGCACGGATACCTGCAGTTCTTCCTCAACGATATGCCAGTAAACCAACTAGCCGTCACCCAGCTGAGCCAACAGGGCTATGCCTTGCCCGTCACGTGCAAGACGACACTCAACGATGGACTCCTGCCCCTCACGCACGACACATTCCGACACGATGCCCTCGTACTCGAAAACCATCAGGCCGACCGTGTTGTGATGCTCGACAAACGGCAACAGCCCATCCTACAAGTCGCTTTCGATGCTCCTCTCTTCGGCCTCTGGTCGCCAGTAGGGGCACCCTTCTGCTGCATCGAACCTTGGTATGGCCGCACCGACAGGGAAGGGTTCGTTGGCCCCATCCACCAACGCCAGCACATCCAGCGCCTTGTCCCCCACTCCGACTTCGTCTTCACCCACACCGTCACGCTTTTCCAATAGCCACTGCTGGGCCGATGGCCGTTGGCAGAATCCGCAAACGGCACATCACGCCAATAGAAAAACGGATGTGGCAACAGTTCACAATAAAAAGCAGAACACTACGTTATTATGAGGATTTTTATCTTGTAGGATTGACTAACTTGCGCAGTTTTTTTAGACAACAGGAAAAAATCAAGTGCTCTAACTACCTCAGTCGTCAATACTTTCATTTAAGAAATCAAAAATAATCAACATGAGAAAAAATATACTTTTACTTTCACTGGTGATGCTCTTCTCGCTCACGGCCTGCCACCACAACAAACCTACCGAGAACGGTAACCACGACCTTAAATTCATCTCTATGAACATCCGCCTTGGCAGCGACTGGTCCAAGGAGCAGGACGGCGAATACTATTGGGACAACCGCAAAGCCGCCATCGTAGACATGATACGCCAAGAAAAACCCGATGCCCTAGGCCTCCAGGAGGCGTTACCCAACCAACTCGCCTACCTCGACAGCGTCCTGACCGACTATCAATGCTATGGCATTGGTCGCGACGATGGCAAGAGCCAAGGAGAGCACATGGCCATCTTTGTCAAGACAGACCGCCTGGAGTTTGTCAAAAAGAACACCTACTGGCTCAGCCAGACCCCCGACAGCGTCAGCATGGGCTGGGATGCCGGATGCCACCGCACCGTTACTATGGCTGTGCTTAATGACAAGCTGACCGGCCGACAGATGCTTTACATGAACACCCACCTCGACCACATGGGACGCGTGGCGCGGGCCGAATCCACCAAACTGCTGGCACAGCTGGCCAATGCGTGGGCCGCAGACAATATGCCCATCCTCATTGGTGGCGACATGAACACCAACGAAAAAGACACCATCTTCACTGCCTTCCGCAACATACAATTAGAAAACTGCCGCGACCTCGCCCCCATCACCGACACCGCCTTCACCTACAATGCCTTTGGGAAAGGTGACCCGCACCGCATCGACCATTTCTTCCACCGCGGCCTGACCCTCAAGTCCTTCCGCACGCTCAACGGCGACTACGGCGTTCCCTACATCTCCGACCACTACCCCGTAGAACTCATTTTCGAATACTAGCACTATGGCAAAGGAACATGAAAACATAGCCGTCATGTACGGCCCGCCGGAGATGTTTTTCAGCAAGAGACTACAAGTGGAGGACGAGCTGCAACGTATCTATGTGGTGGCGGCCATAATTGTCGGCGAGTCCGCCGAAGACCCTACCGCTAAGCAAATCCTTGCCTGCCAACGAGGCTATGGGAAATGGCAGGGCTGGTGGGAATTTCCCGGTGGCAAAATCGAGCCCGGCGAGACCGACCAAGAGGCCCTCCGGCGCGAAATTCTTGAAGAGATGGAAACGGAGATAGACATCCTCCGCTACTACGACACCATCAACTACCGCTACGACGACTTCCTCATGACTCTCCACCTCTACCTCTGCCGTCTGCAGGACGGCACCTTCGTCTTGCACGACCACAATGAAGCCCGCTGGCTCAGCCACGAGCAGCTATCCGATGTCCGTTGGCTTCCAGCCGACATCGAGCTCATCCATCGCTGGCAGACGGAAGGTTTCGACTTTTAATCGCGATCCTGTTTCGCGGCCTTTTTTGTCTTCTTGGGCTTCGGCTCAGGCAGGGCATTGGCGGTGGCCCTGACCAAGAGCGCAAGGTAATCGTGGTCGTCCACCTCTTCGATGTAGAAATAGGGCTTGGCCCCCTCATAAGGTGGCCGCATAACTTCGGTGCGCAGCAACGTCCGCACCTCATCAGTGGGTTTGATGTAAAAGCCATTGTCGCTTATCAGCCCGATGATTTTGCCATCGCAGTAAACCCCATAGTCGCCAAACATCTTGCGTGCCGTCACATTGCCAGCCTTGGCGCACTGGTCCATTACATATTGTACAAAGGAAGGATTGCTTGCCATATATCTCGTTTATGAATTGGTATCAGTCTTTTGAAGATAGTTGACCCACCAGCGGTCTGTGTTGACCAGTATGACTGTGCAGTCGGGGCGGCCTCCCATGTTGGCGGCTACAGCATGCACGGCCTTACGGGCCACGCGGGGGAGCATGTTGGTCCAGATGACGACCACCGTGTAGCGGGTGTGGGTCTGCAACTGAGGCAGGTGGGTACTATAGCGGCTCAGGGTCATGCTGCCACTGGGGTCGCCCACCACCGTGGGCGTAGGAGGAAAGCGGTTGAAGGAGCCATAGTTGTTCCAGTCGAAGGAAAGAAAACCGCTCTGTGTGTAGCAGTTGATATGGTAGAAGACTAGCGAGTCTCCGTCGAAATAGAGCACCTGGACCGGCTGGGCGCGGTGCTGCATCATGGCGGAATCGAGGTCGAGGCGTATCAGGCTGTCCACCTGAGCCACGGAGGCGACAACAGAGGCACATTCCACCTCACGGCGGCACTCCTCGCTAAAAGACGCTACCTGCTGGGGGTCATAGGTCTTAATCTCCTTTATGCCAAACGCTGCCTTGGCCACCACGGAGCAGCCCGTGAGCATCAACCCACCGAGGACAATCAGCCCCAAAGCGACCATCCGCTTCATGCTACGCTTATGGGAGAGCCTCACCAGCAAAGGGAAGTGTGCACCTACTGTTTTCATCGGTTGTTTCAATATACTGGCTACTTTTTGTTTGTCTTTCATCCTGTCAAGTTCTTAATATCGAAGTTAATGAAAAAAACTAGTTTATGGTGGGCACTAAAAATCGTGCGTTTTATGTTGTGCCCTTACAGGGCGCCATTTGTAACCCACTCATTTACCCAAGGCGTTGCCATTGGACTAGATATGTTTAAGCCCTTTCAGGGCTTTTCTAGAGGTTACAAACTCTCAACTCTCAACTCTCAACTTTCACCTTTCACCTTTACCCAAGGCGTTGCCATTGGGCTAAATCTGTTTAAGCCCTTTCAGGGCTTTTCTAGAGGTTACAAACTCTCAACTCTCAACTTTCACCTTTCACCTTTCACCTTTACCCAAGGCGTTGCCATTGGGCTAGATATGTTTAAGCCCTTTCAGGGTTCTTCTAGAGGTTACAAACTCTCAACTCTCAACTCTCAACTTTCACCTTTACCCAAGGCGTTGCCATTGGACTAGATATGTTTAAGCCCTTTCAGGGCATTTCTAGAGGTTACAAACTCTCAACTCTCAACTCTCAACTTTACCCAAGGCGTTGCCATTGGGCTAGATATGTTTAAGCCCATTCAGGGCATTTTTAGAGGTTACCTTATGCCAACCGCTTGGTTAACGAAACCCTAGCTGAGCTTCCAAGAAAAGTGCTTCTGCCCACCCTTCAGATTCTGCCACACCAAATCCCTTCTCTTTCCTATACTTTTCAAGTGTTATGCTCACCACAGCCCGGCTGGTGGCGCCGGATGGGGTTAGACTTCGGGCCCTCCCCTAAGCAGGCCTTACTCGTATCTGATGGCATCTATTGGGTCTAAGTTGGCCGCCCGCTTGGCCGGGTACCAGCCAAAGAAAACCCCGATGAACGTGCTGACCCCGAAGGAGACAACCAACGCCGTCCCACTCACCACAAAAGGCATCTTGGCAAAATAGGTAATTACATAGGACAGACCAAAGCCTATCAGTATCCCGATGATGCCGCCCACCAGACTCAGCACCACGCTCTCCGTCAAAAACTGGCGCAGGATATCGCCTTGGCGCGCTCCTACAGCCATGCGAATGCCTATCTCACGCGTACGTTCGGTAACGGTCACATACATGATGTTCATAATGCCTACGCCGCCCACTATCAACGAGATGCCTGCAATCAACGCCAGCACCAACGATACAATATTCAGCACCCTCGTCAACGACTCCAGCTGGTCCTGGGCTATGCTCACCTCCACCACGTCAGGCTCACCCTTGCCCACACCATGTATCTGCCGCATCACCCGCTTAATTTCCGACACGGCAATCTCCACCTCACCCATCGAACGCGGCACAGCCTCGAAATCCGAAAAACTAGTGATACCTTGGAAACGCCGCATGACGGTAGTATACGGGATATAAAGCATGTTGTCTTGGTCGAAAAAAAGGGTTTTGCCCATGGGCTTGAGCACACCGATAATCTGCATGGGCTGGTCGCCGCAGCGGATGGTTCGCCCCACAGGGTTTTCGTCATTGCCGAAAAGGTCTCGCACCACGGTCTGTCCCACCACGCACACCTTGTTGCTGGTGGCCACATCCTCGGCATCGAACCATCGGCCGTGGGCCAGCTTCACATTACCGATAGGCATATAGGCCTCCGACACACCCGAAACGTCCGGGTTACAACTCCGCGACCCATTGACGCAGGTGATGGCCATCCGTTCTACGGGCGACACATAGGCAACATGCTTGCATTGCTGTCGCAGCGCGTCGTAGTCCAGCTGGTCCATCGCGCACAATCGTTCCCAGTAGCCACTCTCACGATTCCATGCCGGGGTGATGCTGATGCTGTTGCTGCCAAAAGAGCTGAAAGTGTCGCTCATGTAGGACGAGAGGCTGGCGCCTAGGCTCATCATGATGATGACAGACGAGATGCCGATGATGATGCCCAGCATCGTGAGAAAGGTTCGCATCTTGTTGCGGCCCAAAGCCTTGAGCGATATTTTCAGTATATCAGACAGACGCATGGCTTACGTGTTAGAAAAGCTCGGTATTATGATGCTCATTGGGGTCGACGATGTCGTTTACCACCGTGTCACCCAAGTTGATGCCCGTGGCAATACAATGGATATTGTCCTTGGCCCCCGTGGTCACGGCCGCCTGGCGCAGCACCTTGCCATTCTTCAGCCACACACTTGCGGGGGCGGGATTTTCCAACGGCTCCAACTGGTAGCCATCATTTTCCAACAAGGTACGCATCGAGTTGTCGACCTCCACCTTGGTGGCATAGGCCGGTATGCACAGACCGTAGCCCGCCTCGGTGATGATGCGCACAGAGGCCGTCATGCCGGGAAAGAGCTTTTCGTCGGGATTGATGGCCTTGATAATCACCGTATATGTGATGACATTGTTGCTGGATATGGGCTGGATGCGGATTTGCTCCACCTCGCCACGGAAGGTGTCGTCGGGATAAGCATCCACGGTAAAGGTTACCGCCTGTCCCTTTTTTACGCGCCCGATATCGGTCTCATCCACCTTGGCTTCCACCTGTATCTCTGTCATATTCTGCGCAATGGTGAAGAGGTCCGGCACGCTGTAGGATCCCTGCACCGTCTGGCCCTCTTCTACGTTTTTGTTGATAATGATACCGTCGATGGGAGAATAAATCTCGGCATAACGGAGATAGGTGAGCGCGTTCTCGTAATTGCTTTTGGCACTGACCATACTGCTCTTGGCCGACTCCAACTCCGAGAGGGCCCGGTCGTACTCCTCGCGGGTAGCGGCCTTATTGTCGAAAAGGGCCTGCACCCGGTTGTAGTTATTCTGCGCCACCTCCAGGCTGGTCTGGGCTGCTTGTTTCTGGGCATTGGCGGTCTTCAGCTGTGCCTGCACCTCCGACTTGTCCAGCTCTGCCAACAGCTGGCCCTTCCGCACCTTGTCGTTAAAGTCCACATGCACGCGTTCCACAATGCCACTACCCTTGGTGCCGACAGTCACCTTGTACACAGGCTGTATGGTGCCCGTGGCCGTCACCGTGGAGACCACAGAGTCCTCTGTCACCACCTCGGTGTCCACAATCAGCAAGCCTCCCTTACCCCTGCCCGAAAAAAGGGCAATGAGAACTATGGCAATAATCACTATCAAAGCCCACAGCCATTTCTTGGACTTCTTCTTTTCGTTTGACTTCATACTACAACAACTCATTTTAAGATATTTTATTGTGCCGCCACTCACTTTTCCTTCCCCACGCAGATTCAATTTCCAAACCACACGCCATCGTTTATCGTATCGTTTTCGATAATCCGAGAGCAGAGGGCAAATAGCACAGCTTTTTGCACTATGCCGAGGCGAGAAAGCAGACGCTTAGGGGAGACTTCCAATCATACAAAAAAAGCTGCGAGACCATAAGGCGCTAAAGACAACTGCATTTCAAAAGTGACCGGCACGCCGTACTGTTCATTGCCCAACTATATTTTTTTCACTTTCATGCAATTGATACAATAAAAAGCGCTATGCCGCGTTATGTCACCGTAAAAAAAGAAGTATTAATAATCAAAAATCAAAGAACGCAATGAAGAGAATTACATTTCTGGCTCTTTGCACCATGGTGGCGATGACCCTTGCCACCGCCTGCGACAAGGAAGAACCCACCGTGGACACCCCCACCGACACCGCCCCCGCCGTCATCGACGAACCCGAAGAGGTGAAAGACAACATCTACCAATTTAAGGTGCTGGACGGCAATGGCGATTCGGTATCGCTGAAGGACTACGAAGGCCAGGTGCTGCTGGTTGTCAACTCCGCCACCGAATGCGGATATACGCCACAGTACGAAAGCCTGCAGCGCATCTACGAGACCTACAAAGACCAAGGGTTCACCATCCTCGACTTCCCCTGCAACCAGTTTGGCGAACAGGCACCCGGCGACTACGACGACATCCACAACTACTGCACCAGCCGCTACGGCATCACCTTCCCGCAGTTTGCCAAAATCGATGTCAAAGGAGCCAATGCTTCGCCGCTATACGTGTGGCTTACCGAAAAGATGCCCAGCGTGATCCGCTGGAACTTCACCAAGTTCCTCATCGACCGCGAAGGCAATGTGATACGCCGCTTCGAACCAGAAAACGCCATGTCCACCGTAGAAGCTGCCGTCCGCAAACAAGTCCAAGAATAGGGGATTCCCCCACTGCCAACACCTTTCGTCCCCGATGAGAACCTCTGAGGCACTCTTGTCAAGACCATATACAATGCCAAGTTCTCTTAGAAGCACCCGCCCAAGCCTACCTATTATCAAGTGATAGATGCATTATCCGGCGGCAAGTGCTAGAGAATGAGCCTGCCAACCTATAGCTATCACCAAGGTTGCAGCGTTATCTGTATGGAGTGTTCCGACTGAATATGCCTGCCAAATTCTAGCTATTGTCAGAAGGTGGCGGCCTACTGCCAAAGGGCAATAGGCCGTCTTTCTATTAGCGACATTCAATAGCACGCAACAGACACCCTCCCTTCTTCCCCCAACCAACAACCAATCATCGTCAGGTACCGGAAACAGTCGAAACAGCAAATGCCCAAGAGAGTGTAATCCCTTGAAACATCGGCAATCTCAGTACGTCCCATATAAATACAACACTAACCTCATGCATGCTCTATATTTATATTACGATTGCCGAACAAGAACTAAGTGAATAGTAATACAAACCTAATATAAATAGCGCACCAAAGATAGCCCCACCACTGAGAGCTAAATTTGAAGAAAACAAGGGTGGATGAGAGCCCGCTGACCGGCCTGCCAACAATGGATTAGAGGGTGTCTAATCAGTATTTATTCACCAATGAGAATTACTTAAATGGACTATACCTCAAACTACTGGTTACATGAAACGAGGGCACCCTTGACTTTTGAGGCATCCTCGTGGTATTACTTTGCCTAGCTGGGAATAGTCTTCTTATCGTCTCGGTGCATTTTTTCTAGGCTAAAAATGCACCGTCTTATTTCAAATCCTGAATGAAGTCGGTTCAGGAACGCCTTAATGGTTTCTTGTTCTGTTCAACTGTCTATAATTGTGCATCTTGCAATTATTTGCACATTCAAACAACACAACAAAAACCAGCAAAAGTCAAAAAGTTGGACCAAAGGTGGCCAAGGTTTTCAGTGCCTTTTTACCCTCTCGTTTCGACTATCATATATCTCATCTTTTTTGTAATTCGCAAAATTCCCAATGTCCACCCTTGTCTGGTCCCACACGACGTATAATGCCGTCTTCTCGTAGGTTTTTAATATGTTTCTCTATGGCTTTGGTGGATATTTGCAGCATATTTGACAACTCCAATTGGGTCACTGTTGGATTATTCCGAATAATATTTATGGGTACTTCTATTAATAACTTTCGAACACGAATTGCACGAATCTACCGAATTTATTATCTGAATCTTCATGCAGGCATGATAACGAATAAAACGTTTTCGTTAAGCCGAATGCAGAGGGCAAATCACGAAGTGTTTGCACTATGCTGAGGCGAGAAAACGTCTGTTGAAAACAAACGAATTTTTAGAAGTCCCCTTATGATTTTCTCCCTACTTTTCTCCCTACTTTTCTCCCCATCATTTTTTTCGACTGAGGGGGTTGTTTCATCCTTACAGTTTGGAACTTTCTCAGAGAAGGAAGATAATGGCAAGACCAATTCGACCATATCCAATTCAAACCTGTTGTTTAACACTGGAGTATTCCATCCCGCCTGTTTCCAAGCATCCAAGATGAGCGAAAATCCCGAACCGTGGTTCTCTCCATAGCCCACCATTCGGAGCATATTCTGTTTTATAAATTATAAAATGGAACAAAATTACAACTATGACAAGAATTGACATACATTTTTTCTAATTTTGCAACCGAAATCAAGAAAGAATAATAATATGGAAAGTGAAAGTAAAAAACAAGGAAGAAAAAAAATGGACATTCTGACTGCATTGGATGCAATTGTCGATGTTGCAAAGGATTCTAAATTATCAGAGGAGTTCTATAAAAAGAGTGCGAAATACATTAAATATGTATGTGGTAAACTGAACATCACAAAAGAGCAATGTGTATTCCTGTCAATCTTTATTGAGAAAAGCAATGACAGCAAAATATACTTGAGCGAACTGGCAGATTATCTTGGTTGCCGTACCACACATATTTTGAGATATTCCAAAGAGATAGATGGGCTCGTAGAGCGTGACTACATTCGTAGAGCTCGTTCCGGTGGAAAAATGACTTACCACGTGACTTCAGATGTTTTGGATGCTTTCAAAAAAGATTTGCCTGTTCCCACTCGTAGCGTGGAGAATCTCTCTTTGGTTGTTTTTTTTAATCGAGTGGCCGAGATATTTGATATGGTTGATGATGACGAGATGGAATGTGATACAGCAGAAAAACGTATTGACGAACTAATGGAATGCAACAAACATCTTTCATTTGTCGAGATTGTAACAGGGAAATATTATATTGAGGGCGATGATTTACTCATTCTTCTGATTTTCTGCCATTTGTTCATAACGAATAACGATGACAGAATAGGAATGCACGATTTGGAGTTTATGTTCAGCAAGTGGACTATTAGAGCAATAAAATCTGAACTGGAAGGCGGAAGAAGCAGTCTGCAGGATGCCAAACTGATAGAATGGAGTAGTGATGGCGATTTTGCCGACAGAGAGTATTACAGGCTCACAATGAACGCCAAACGGGAACTACTTGATGAATTGAACCTTCCTTCATTATCAGAGAAGAAGGTAAGTCGAGGTGTTATAAAAGCTAAAGATATTAGTTCACGAAATTTGTTTTATTCCAAAGAAATAACCCATAGCATTGACGAATTGGGAAAACTGCTTGACGAAAAGAATTACCAAGATATACACGCCCGCTTACAAGAACAGGGATTCCGTTGTGGATTCACCTGCCTATTCTATGGAGCACCCGGAACTGGCAAGACGGAGACTGTTTTGCAATTGGCTCGGCGTACTGGTCGAGACATTCTACAAGTTAATTTCTCCGAAATCAAAAGTATGTGGGTTGGTGAAAGTGAGAAAAATATCAAAGCACTCTTTGATGCTTACAGACAGAAAGTCAAGACTTCTCTTATTACTCCGATATTGCTATTCAACGAAGCGGATGCCATTATCGGCAAACGTCAAGAAGGGGCGGAACGTGCAGTGGACAAGATGGAAAACTCTATCCAGAACATCATCCTTCAGGAGATGGAGACTCTTGACGGAATTCTCATCGCCACCACCAACCTTGCACAGAATATGGACAAAGCCTTTGAACGTCGATTTCTCTATAAGATTCGTTTCGACAAGCCCAACGTCGAAGCCCGCATCGCCATCTGGCGTGAGATGCTGCCCGCTCTCGATATGGATGATGCCAAGAAACTGGCCGAGCGTTATGATTTCAGCGGTGGCCAGATTGAGAATATTGCTCGTCACTACACCATCGATGCCATCCTTCACGGAAATGCTGCTCCTACTGCTGAAAATCTGGCATCTCACTGTGACTCTGAACGTATCGACCAGAGTACATCCAACAAACGAATTGGTTTTATTTTTTAACGAACAACAATATGAAACAAATGACATTCCGAGCAAGACAAAGAAGGCTCAAACGCAAAGTCCGTAGAGACGAGTGGTCAAGGCTGATGAAAAACCATAGTCCGATTGACATTACCGAGGTCTGGAATCTCGAAGTATATACAGCCAAATATGTGGCCCCACGTCTCAAGAAACTGATAAAGATAATCAAGGAAAAAGAGGTTGCTCCAGCTATACTTGCCGATGGAGTTGAACCCAAGGGATTGAAGCCACTTACGTCACCTGTTGATGAATGCAAAATCTGGCAGCAGATGCTTGACGATATGCTTTTTGCTTTCGAGTATTATGCCGACAAATACACACGTGATTTGACTGCTACAGATGAGGACAAGGAACGTGTAAAAAAAGGCTTACGACTCTTCGCTGAATGGTATGATTACTTGTGGTATTAACGAAAAACCTTTGTTATGTATAGCGATATAGAAGAAATCAACCAGATTACCAATGCAGACACACTCCGACAGATTCTTGCCCAATGCGAGGATGAAATTATGAGACTGGCAAAAGATGCCGGTAGTTGCTACTACTGGCCAAGAGACTGCGAAGGCGAAGTCCGTATGGAATTAAGTACCCGTGCCTGTATTCTAAATCATATGTTTGCTTTGCATTGCACTCCTTCCGAAGTAAAAAGGTTTGAGGAGGTAAATACGGCCTTGTTACAACTTGAGAAGATGCACCTTTTATGGCACAACCATCTTCATAACCAATTTGCAGCCATCCGCGGACTTGATGGAGGTTCGTTCAATTTAGATACGGCCTTAAACGGAAGCATTGATGATGACACGCCTCTCTTTACTATGGAAGAAGACAATTATTACAGCTCACGTTGGCACGAGATGCTGGATGCCATCTGTGAAACCAGCGAGATAGATGCCGTGACAAACCTCCACGACAATGTCGAAGATGGTGTCAGTTGGGCAGAAGGGCCACTCTGCATTCCTCAACTAGAGCATATCTGTGTCTGCTATCTCATCCACGCTCTCTGCACACATTTGCATTACTCTATTCCCGACATCTTAAGAATGACAACCTATCGTATTGACTATCGTATGGATTGTTCCGACTTCATCACTCTTACCCCTGGGGAACCGGAACCTTTCAAAAGGGTTCCCATAATGAATGAAGCAGACAAGGAGACAATTGATAATATTCAGCATATATTCGAGTTGATAAAAAATTGACATTATGGAAAAAAACATTTCACCCACAGAACCCAGAAAAGCCTGGGAAGGTGTTCCTGGATTCAAGTCTTTTGACCATCCCGTCACTGTACGTGAAGCACTTGATGCAATTCGTGGTAATTTTGAAGTCGAGAAGCAGCCCCTTATGAGGATGCCGGAACGAGTATTAGGTTCTCTTCTGACCTATGGGAGAATCCCATCCGACATAACTCTTTCGGCTCTATCCAGAATGGTAGTGCAGAGCCATCAAGCAACAGTGAACACAAGAGATGATGAGACACTTGGAGTTGTCGGGAAAGACTACGGCATTGTTCAGAACGTCCACGCTTTCGAGTTTATTGATTTTTTGTGCAATACAGATGTAAATGGCGGTCGGCCTATCATTGATGCTTGTGGGCAAATCAACCACGGTGCAACAATATATTTTTCGGCCAAAATGCCGAACAATTATCGTATTGGAGGTGATTCTGGCATTGATGAGTATGTTATGTTCCATACCTCACACGACACTTCGAGTGCTGTGACGGTTGTTATTACACCTATCCGATTGATTTGTCAGAATTGCCTTAATGCCGCCCTACGTTCTCACAACAAAATGACATTCCGTCACTCAAAGAATGTTATGGAGAAAATTGACCTGACACGAACCGACAATCAGGATATTGTCAAGAGAATTATGGGCCTTCATACCAAATACTCGAAGGAATTTGTTGATTCGTTGGACTATCTCCGTTTGCAACGTGTCACCCACGAAGATGTGGCCGAGTTTGCCGTCAATGTAATCCTTGATGAAGCCAGACAAATAGAGCAAGCACGACTGAACAAATGGAATATTCAGTCGGTGGATTCTATTGCTGAAGTCACAAAGAAAAGAATATGGGAATTGCAAAACTCAATAGAAAGCGGAGTGGGGCAAAACGAGAACAGGGGCACTAAACTATGGCTCTACAATGGACTAACAACTCATTATGCTAATAGTGTATTCTTTGGTTCATCCAAGGATACACCAGAAGTCAGAGCCACACGCCGTTTTAAGTCTATCATTAACGGCTCTGCAAGTGAGAGAGTTCAAAAAGGATTTGCCCTGTTAATGGCTTAAACAAAACACTATGTCACGATTTGACATAACGCTTGTGTATTTTTGCATCCCGAAAGAAATAAAAACAGTGTATCAACATTAAACTTAATGATTATGAGCAAAGTTTTCAGAATTACACCCAAAGCGGTACGTAGAGCAAACGGGACAGTATTAACTCCCGAAATGTCTGTGGTAGTCACTACCAAAATACACACGTCAGACCCCTTCTATAACGGAGCGGTCGAGGTTCAAGAGGCGTATATGAGGCTTTACGGCTTCGACTACAAGAAAGCCTGCTGCAACAGAGGATACTTTAACGTGGAACAATTAGATTGAGCCTTATGACCTTGTATGCAACTACTTTTTCCTTGGGGCTTCCAGGAGTTGAATCACAATATGTGGAACTTACGCCCGTTGTGGTTGGAGACTTCCTTCAAAATGCTGTCGCTTTTGAGAAGATTGGTTTTAGCCCACAGGTGATTGCCGATTTGGTAGTTAAACGCCCTACTGTAGATGACCGAATAAAGACTTTGAAGAAGGAGTATAACCTTACAGACCGACAAGGTTTGCTGGTACAGACCTTGCCATTCCGAGAAGTTCCCCTGTATTTCGACAAACACGAGTATTACAATCAAGTAGAACGTCTGAAAACCTTGCAACGACTGCTGCAAGAGATGCAAGATGTTCTGGATAAATAACAAATTATGGAACTTTATTCAAAGCCAATCATCACGACATCGGATGACGGCACAATCAGCATAAAGGTGCAGCCTGTCACACCGGAGTATATAGAAACCAGATTAGCGGAACTTGCCGTCTTTGGTCAGATAAACTACAACATTGAGGAAGTTGTCAGTACAGTGCAGAATGCACCCTCCCAGAAACAAGCGAGCAAAAGACTTCGCTCAACGCTTGGTATTGGTCCAGCTGAGGCTGACTTTCTCCTTGACCTGACAATTGAAGAACTGGCATATTATTTTAACCGAGAAAACTGCGACAAAGAGATTTCCAAATGGAACAAGCTAAATAGTCTTCTGGAACAGTAGCGAATCAATCAAATAAAAAGAGAGGGTTTCTACAAATCAAAGGAACTGATTTCAACAGAATAAAACAATTATATAACATTAAAAAAGGAGGAATTAATATGACTTGTAATCAAGTAAGCGACGAAATGATTCAAAGTATCATCAGTGCAAAGGCGTGGAGCGACATTTCCGGCAACTTCGGTCTGACCGAAGAAATGCTGGAGCGTTATGCCGACAAGCTGAACTGGAATGAGGTTTCCAAGAACAGCGAAATCCATTGGACTGTAAAACTCATCGAGAAATGGGCAGACCGCCTTAACTGGGAAGAACTATCGGAAAGTGGCAACGAATTCTTGCTCACGCCAGATGTTATTGCATATTTCGTGAACCGTTGGAATTGGCGTGCGTTGTCCAGGAACTCCAACTTGAAACTGGACTTCACTTTCATTGACCGGTTTATAGATAAATGGGATTGGGCGGAACTGATAGACTGTTGGCGTCGAGAAGAATTCTACACCAAGGAGTTCCTCGAGAAATACCGTTGCCACATTCCGCTGAACGCTTTCATTGAAGGTTCTCGTCTTGCAAATGAGTTGGTGGAAAAGGAAGCCGAGATAATAAAGAAAGAACTCACGAGCCACTGCTAATCTAATAGTAAGGAACGTCCACAAAAAAGAGTTGTTTAATAATGTGGACGTTCTTTGTTTTCCAATAATTATATAAGTGATGAAAACCACAGTGGCTAAACAGACATACAATAAGTATATGAAACTTTGGTCCTTGTCCATCAGAGACCCCAAGGAATATTGCCAAACGATGCTTTCCATTCCACCAGAAGAATGGAGAAAAGAATATGGTAGTTTTCTGGATGCTGAGATACGGGAAATGAAGTATCTATGCGAGGCAAAAGAAGATGTAATCGAAGGTTGCAGACAGACAATAGCAGATGCTGAGAAGGAAATTGCTGAAGCAAAAGAAGAAATAAAAACCACCCGAAATAAACTTGCATTGTTCGTGAAACTCCAAAAGTCCATTAAGAAACAACAAAGGGTAGCTCCACAATAAAATAGCGTTTTATGCGTTATTATTTTCTAAATGAAAAAAATACGAAGATGAACCCTCTAAAGAAATACATCTGGCTCGTGGACACCTTGATGCGGTCTGGAGACACCGGTCTTACCATAAAACAGGTTTCCGATGCATACGAGTACGATGATGATATAAGCAACGGTGAAAAATACAATGGTCGTACATTCCATCGTCATCGTAAGGAAGTGAAAGATATCTTCGGCATAGAAATTGAATGTTATTCCACTGGAAGCGAGTTTCGCTACCGTATATCTGACAATGGAGACAATGACTATTTCCGACGTTGGTTAATGGATTCCATCGCTGTGAATAGGGTCATAATCGACAGCAAAGATACAGCACAATATATAAGCATTGAAAACACCAACACAGAACATCTTCCCGCCATCCTTCAGTCATTGAAAGAACATCGTAAGGTTGAGTTTGACTATAAACCCTATTGGGCTGATACGGAAACCCATTATTTTGATTTTCAACCACACGCCATTAAAATGTTTGAGAGGCGATGGTATCTTATTGGTCGATACAAGAAAGATATGCCATATATTATTCTTGCGCTCGACCGAATCAGTAAATTTGAGATAAAAGAAGAAACATTTCATCAAGACCCCAATTTCAATTTAGAGGAAATGTTTGAGGGAGTATTCGGTATCACAATTGGTGATGGCGACGTGGAAAGTGTTTGGTTAAAAGTAGAAGCTCATCAGGCGAACTACCTACGTTCCTTACCTCTGCACCGTTCCCAGATGGAATTGACAAGTAGATACGAAGGGTTCGCCCTCTTTGCCTTACGTGTACGACCCTCATATGAACTACGACAACGAATTCTCTCATTAGGTAGTACTGTTGAAGTGCTTAAACCGGAGTCTTTGAGAAATGAGATAAGAGAAGAAGCGAGGGCAATGGTGGCGATGTATAAGGAAGACGAAGAATAAATGATTACGGGTATCCAAATCTGGATGCCCGGCATCGGTTATTCACAAATAAAATCAAAGTCCAAGTTTAATTGCAATGGCAGCACAGGCCTCTGCATCAGCCAGAGCGTGATGATGGTGTTCCAGGTCATAGCCACAAGCGGCAGACACCGTGTGCAACTGGTAGTTCTCCAAACCCGGAAGCATCTTTCTTGATGCTTCAAGCGTACAATAGAACTGGTAGTCCGGCCAGTCCATCTGATACACCTCCATTACCTCACGGAGACAACCCTCATCGAATTGTTTGTTATGGGCAACCAAGGGAAGACCTTTTATCAATGGCTCCACCTTCGCCCACACTTTCGGAAACGCTTCCGCATCATCCGTATCTTCATGGCCTAACCCATGCACTTTCTGACAGAACCATCTGTAATAGTTGGGTTCTGGTTTGATGAGACTGTAGAAGCTGTCCGCCATCACTCCATCCCGAACAACAACCACACCCACACTACACACGCTGGAACGATTTTCGTTTGCCGTCTCAAAATCTATAGCTGCAAAATCTTTCATTATCTCTTCTGTGTTTCTTTCGAGATGCAAAAATACCACACAGATTCGTCATTTCGTGTCATAGGGCGTTTTTATTTGGAAATCCTGTCTCCGCAAAAGTCCTTCCTCTTGCATTTTGCACAGTGTATACCCTGCCACACGCTATCAAGATGGTCGGCAGCTGCATCTACCAGAGAGGGCTCATCCGTGAGTATACCAGCCTCAAAATTACGGTTTCCGTCCCCTTTCTAATACCAGCACCCGTGAGGTTGGCGGAGCCTATGTAAGCCACGAAACAATCGAATATCATTATCTTACAGTGTACACGTGGACAGAGTTTGCGTTCCAGTTTCGACCACAACCCAGGGTACTTGTCGAAGTCGGTTCGGAAGTTTTCGCCTGGCTCTTTAGCGTGAAGAAGTCTTACCTCAACACCCCGTTTGAGAAGTTTGTCGATGACCGATAAGAATGGGATGACATTTTTGCCACTGCTGACATAAAGGTCTTTCAAGTCAGCCGTGCCTATCCATAGGTCGTGCTTAACCTTCTCACAGCGTGATAGTACTTCTGAATAATGGCCTTTGTCTACGACATAGGTTATCATTTGGAAAGAACGGTTGGTTTATTCTCCAAAGCTTCACTAATCAACTTAAAGCATTCTTGTTCTCTGATTTGACATATTGTTCCACGAAAAAAATCCATCATCTTGCCATTTGCCATATCTTTCAATGTATTCCAATCATCCCATCTCCACCATCTTCCACTACCTGGTTTTCCTGACTCACTCCACAAATATATCCACCCTGCCGGATTTTCCTCATTACTCTTATACCCTTCTGTCCAAAAGATAAAACAAAAATCATCTTTTGCTTTTTTTGTCGAAGGTATGAAAAAATCCATCCGATAGCCATCTTGATTAGAATGACTATATGTTCCTATTCTAAAAAAGACATCACTATATTTACTATCCCATATACGAATCCAATTGTTGTTCACACAATTCACAACACCTTCATCATAATCACATAACAAACCTATTTCGTCACATAATGTTTTTATCTCTTTAACCAACTTGGTTCGTATTATACGCTGGATAGTCCAACTGCTTTCAAGTATACTTATTGTAGTAAAAACATTCTCATTAGAAGTAAGAATCTCTAAATATCTTTCCAAATCGTTATTCGCCATAATAGACAAAATATTTTTAAGGTTAATAATATATTGTTGAATGGTTTCTCTTATTAACGGGAAACGAGAAGCCAATTCTACACATTTTTCTAACCAATTAAGGATATGCGTTCTATAACTGATGCAATAATATTCAAAAGGAACATCACCAATAGAACCATCACTTGGCATATTACCATCATCTAATGTCAAATACAGAAGAATATATTTTTCTTGGTTAAGTTTCCGATGGCGTTCTGCATAATTATGGTATCGTAATAACTGACAAGGCTGGTCTCCCGCATAAATCTTATTCTCAATTATCACTAAATGGCTATACTCATCTTGAACAAGTATATCAATTCTGCCTCCATCTTTATAATCTTCGGAAATAGGACCAATGTTATATTCTGGTATTATTTGTGAAGTAGAGATGTCTAATTCAAATGGTTTGCACTTTTTCACAACATCTTCAACAAATGCATTTAAGAACTTACTGCCTAAGCCGTGACTCCCTTGAGGATTTAATAGTTCTGCGATAAAAGCAGAATGCAGTCTAACTTCAGAAGTTTGAACTCCAAGTACTTCAAACACATTAAATTGTTCTCCTCGTTTTCGGCTTTCTTCTTTTCTAATCCTATCTTGTTGTAAAATAAGATTTATATTATTCAGTAAAGTTTGTATATTATCCATAATCTTTGAGTATTGTTCAGCAATTAAACTCCTGATTTTTCGGGACTAGAGGTTCAGTTTTGTCCACTGCCTTGTGAGCAGCCCAAAGTCGAAGGTGTACGCTCATTATTGATAGTAATGCCACATTTTTTTACACTGATATGTAGTATTACCCACGTGTCCCAAATGATTCCACTGGAGCGACTCTTTGGTAGGACAGCCAAGTGTGGACGGAATACGTTTGCTCTCCAACAAAGTTCTACACTTCTTGCAGTTATAGTTCTCTTGACCGACTTCTCCTAAATAATACCACTGATGCGAGCCACCCGCTCGGCAGTTGAGGGTTGATGGTGTACGTTCTGATTTCACCAAGGTGGCACATTTGCAGCACTGGTAGTTCTTCAAACCTCCTGTTTTATCAAGGTTGATAATAAACCCCGAAAGAGAAACAATCAATATTATTGAAACCAAACGTCTTAACATATTTCTATAACGTATTTGGTTGTGGAATCTCTGACAGAAAGGCGTCGAGTTGCTCTTTTATAGTTACCAAATCAATAGAATTGCCGACACTGCATTTATACCACCAATCATTATCCTCTTTTAATAGATTGTCTCCGCCGAGAAAATCCTTGTTCTCTTGGGTCACAGTTGTTCCCAAGGCCTTTCTTATGCCACATTCTACAGACGATGGTTTCCCGTTTTCTTTTGTTGCTGGCCATTCTACACACGCCATATAGTTTCCTCGCTCAATACCAACACCAACCCACTGTCTTGCCCAATCTTGTTCGCGTTTTAGTTCGTAGTCATTATGGTCTGAAGCCGCAAAATGGATTATTGCATCGGGGTATATCTTCTTCACTTCCTCAAACAACTCTTTTCTTTCCACAAGAGTGTCGGAAAGTATGGGCTGACAAACGAGCTCTTTTATTAATTCGAAAACCTTGTCATAAATTCTACAGAAACGAGCATATGTGACGTTTGCAAATTTAATACTTGAAGCGGCATCATAAGTCACTTCATATCTCACCCTTTCCACTTCTTCATCATAATCCAATGCAACACGATTAGCATAATACTCGCTATAATCTTCACCGTCGTTTTTGCTACGATTAGATTCATACGATATTGCAGCAAAATTTCCTATGCTATCCAACCACACCTTGTCATACTCTCGGTAATCCCCTTGTTTTCTGTCAATACGTTTTCGTGCAACAATATGGTCAAAATCCCACGGTCGATTGTATTCTGCCCACATATCCTGCCTTGCAGGGTCATAGTTGGAAAAATGAGTGTTGATGTATTCTCGTTCAGCATACAGAAGCATCTCTCTTGACTCCGTATGTCCATTCCAGAATATCCTATCAAAGAACTCACGTGCCGGTGCAGGAACACTATGCCACACTCTCCAGCTGGGACTTTCCCCAATAATGGGAACATATCCACGAACATCCGCCGGGCTGTATATATGCAAGAGACTACAATTGTGCATTAACCTGGAGATGCCCTTTTGGATGTTGTTTATGGTTATGCCATCCTTGCATCTCCGAAATATCTCCTGCACACATCCCTTTTTGTCATTGTTCGCGGAAAACCAGTGCAAACAAAATGCGAGTGCCCTGATTTGCGAGGCCGTTAATTCTGTAGGAGATTTAATGTTCTCATACGCAAAATACATCAACAGCAAATACACATCTGGGGAATTTCTTGCAATGATTGTGCGTAATATGCTTGGAGTCCGATTTGCTCCTTCCCCATTAACGCCCAACCATTCATCTATTTGCTCAAGTATTTCTTCCAAATGTTCATTGTATAGATATGTGATTTTTTCTCTCTCGGCATCTTTCCTCGCATAACTACGGATTTGACGAATGCTTAATTCATTTTTCAATGAGTCGTCCTCCTTGTCGGTCAAAGCCAAGCGGAATGCCAGCATAACAAGTTTCGATGGACTCATATATTTCTCTGCAAGCCTATCGTTTATATCCTTAATAGTCGGCCAATATGCTTTGATGGCCGAATAATTCAAATCATCTCTTGAAATTGCCGTTCCTCCCGTATTCAGTCGCGTGAAAAGCACCTCAAGAGTTGTCTGTTCAACAGTATCCGTTTCAGATTCTGTCTCTGACTCCATCACCTCTTTGGGAAGATGATTACAATTGATGTAGTAATTGTCAAGAGCCACAATGCGAGGGAATAGAACCTCTTTCAGATAACAACACGCCTTTTCATCAAAATCAATCTTCTTGCTATAGGCAAAATTTGTTTCCTTAAAAATAGTTATCGTTTTATGCAAGAAAGCCTCTGCATCATTATTTGTTGTTTTTGATGCTTCCAACAAACACCATAATGGTATAGGACAGTTTGCTTCTATCGGCCAGGTTTCCTTCAATGAAAATTCACGATTATAAATATTCCCTTGAAGCTCAAATTTATCTAACGCTTTCCTTTTTTCACTGGTGTTTAGGCGGCTGCAATCATCATCGTTTTTGAATCCCCAAGGCTGTGGAATTGTTGTGGCTTTAATCCAAAACATTCTGGTGCTATTTTTTACAGAAGGTGGCATCAAATCTATCCAAAGTACTGCTCTGGCATCCTTAACCGTATTAAAGCCAATGCTTATCGCATTGTAACGCTGCTGTCCATCCATTAAATAGTATTTACCTCTCTGGCCTTGTTCAACAATATCAGACAGCATAAAAGACCCTATCGGGAATCCTCGCAGGATTGAGTCCCACAATAGTTCCACTTGGCTTGGCTTCCACACAAGACCACGTTGTAATGCAGGAATTGTTACCTCTGAATTTTCATTAGTCCAACTTGCAATTCTCCGAAGTGTATATGATTTCTCTACCATTATTATTTTTTTTAGTTATTCCACGTCTCAAACATATGGCCTTAATCCCATCTATAAGTCCCTTGAAAAAGGACTTCCAATACAGGATTTTCTGTCATCTTTTGCTCCCAATAGTTTCGTGCATATTTTTCAACCTCAAATAAAGGAATATTGCTCGGCATACTGCTAAACCAGTTCATATCAAAAGACTGTGTTTCTCCATCACAAAACGACACTTGAGTTAGCTTATATTCCGAATCTCTATATTGTCCAAGAAATTCCTTGGCATCCTCAATACGCTCAAAAAAGAACGTAGACTTCATTCTTGAAGGTTTATCAGGAAACTCATAATTACGAACCATTTCCCATATAAACTCCCATAAATAATACTCATTGCCCCAGTCATAGAATAATCCCGTTTCATTTACGTCATTGATGTAATTGACAGAGAAATCATATAACTCATCTCCTGAGATATATCTAATAGGGTCATTTACCCCCATTAATTGTAGGTCATATTCGGGGGCTTTGGATTGAAAGAAACCGTTTAACTCATCCAAGAAAGCAGGAACATTCTCGGCAATTCTCACTGCATTCATCAGTGTAAGCCCTGTCTTTTTGGCCAAAATATAGATGTCGTGACTAAGTCTCCGATAGGCGAAAACCTCACGTCTAAACTGCGATTGCCGTGCAGAAGACAGGACTTGACCCTTGGGTTCTTCTGCAGGATTGAGTATTCTATATAAAGTTACGTTTGTGTTCATAATCTACCAACTATTCAAATGCAAAAATATAATAAAAATATGACAAATCGTGACATTGCATATATTTTTCTTTCCCCTAAAGTACTATGTAATAACGAGAGAAGACCGACTTTATTGTGTGAATCAACGACTTGAAGAGTAATTTAATTACTTTTCAGTAATAGGTATAGCATATCAAGAATAATCTCTTTATTTCTCTTAATATGTTGATGGATCCTGCCAGTCTTATTTCTCACCTGGCGAAGTGATAGACTGTCTCTCAAAAGCCGGATATCATTGGCATATTCCATCATATAATCCACTTTGCATTTAGTTTTTCCCATAATTGCCTCCTTTCTGTTATGCTACGTTATCGGTATACTTTACCTTCATTCTCTGGACGGTACTGACTCCTATACCCTCAGACTTTGCAATCATCCAGATTGGATAACCCTTCCTCAACTGTTTGATGACACCAGCATATTCTTCTTGCAATTTCTCATCGGGTTTCTGGAATTCTTTCTTTCGTACGACCTTTCCCGCCTTCGTCGATGTACTTCTCTTTTCCGTAGCTGAGCCTTTAATGGATGTCCTCGCGTTCCACCACTGCTCTGGTGCCCAGTACAGAGATGAAGTGGATCATGACCAATAACACGTTGCATGTAACTTTTAAAACATAAAAAAGTCTCACAAGCCTATTTTATGGACTTGTGAGACTTTGGGAGCGGAAAGAGAGGGATTCGAACCCCCGGACCCTCGCAGGTCAACGGTTTTCAAGACCGCCGCATTCGACCGCTCTGCCATCTTTCCTGTTGTATCTTATGCAGTTGCGCAACAACCTTCCGATACTTTCGAAATGCAAAGATACAAAAAAAAATTCACGTACAAACAAATGATACCTTTTTTTCATTTTCTTCATATGATTATCCGCTATCGTCCGAAATATGAAATCGCTTCTCTCCGAGACGCACTTATGGGGTTGATTCCAATCCCCACACTGCGAAAATCGGAGATTTTCTTGTATGGGGTTATTGAGATTAAGCCTCTCCGAGGCTTCTTCGGTGCAATGCGGATAGTCATTTCTTCATTACGAACGATGTCAGGCGGCCACCGACGATTATGCGTTAGTAAGAGAAAAAAAACGAAAACACTTGCAAATTGAATATTTTTATGTATCTTTGCAAATAAAACAACATATATATTAACATAAAAAACAACCAGCCATGAGAAACTATCTTTTAATCATTCTGAGCCTCTTCGCTCTGCTGCAAACAGCAAACGCCCAGCACATTATCGTTACCAACGATGGCTATGCCATTAAGACAAATTACCTAGAGATTGGGGAATGCAATGTATACTATCAGGGCATCTCAAACTCGCCATTATACTTAAAAATTGCCAAAAAAGATGTGATGATCATCCGTCTGAAAGAGGGTGAGAAGATAGACCCTGCTCTCCATCAGCCCTGCCTCTCCTGCACCAATCAGAACACTCTTATCGTCACCCGTCAGGCTGAGGTCATCAAAGGACGCAACGTGGAAATCGGCGAACGCCAGATCTTCTACCAACTGGAGGGTTCGTCGTCGCTGATGGCCATTCCTAAGGAGCGGGTGGAGGTAATCAAATACGCTGACGGTCGGAAAATAGCACTGGATTCTGCGCCCAACGAAAGCTCTTGGACCGGACAGAAAGTACCATCAACACCGCCACCGTCAACCTCTTTTGCCACCACCAGGCCTTTGGAACCCCTACCCCCCACAGACGATGAAATTTACCTTGACGTTGACCACGATGCGGCCTTCCCTGGCGGCCAAGCAGGGTTGGACCGATACTTCCAACAGCACATGCAATATCCTGCTGACGCATGGAACAGGAACATCAGCGGGTTGGTATACGTAACCTTTGTAGTAGAGAAAAACGGTAGCGTCAGCAATGCCAAGTTGCTGCGCGACATTGGCGGCGGATGCGGCGAGGAGGCGTTGCGCCTGGTGCTGGAGATGCCACGGTGGAAACCTGCCAAACGCAATGGACGCGCCGTCCGCACCGAGATGAACATCCCCATAGAATTCAAAATTGAGAATTGAGAGTTGGGAACATCTAAAAACACGAAAAACACTAAAATAAAGTGAGAATGGAGAATTGAGAATTGGGAACATCTAAAAACACGAAAAGCACTAAAATAAAGTGAGAATTGAGAATTGGCTTCCGCTGGAGAGTTGAGAGTTGAGAGTTGGGAACATCTAAAAAAACGTAAAGCACTAAATTATAAGATAGTAATATTGATTATTAACTGGTTAACAAATTAAAAGATACTATAATAATTGACTGATAGAACTTACAATAAATGAACAACGATATGGCCCGAAACCATTTTTCTATCTGGCTGAAGAATGCCCGTGTAGGGGCGACTATGCAGAGCCTAATGCCCGCCGTGGTGGCTGTGGTGATGGCTATTGGGGGCGAGACATTCTCGTGGTGGCTGGCAGTCATTGCTGTTGTCGGTGTGTGGTGCGCACATCTGGCATGTAACCTCTTGGACGACTATTTTGACTATAAGGCCGACATGCTGAAGGACCGCGAACGGGTGGTACGCAAGGGCATCAAGGCCTACACGGCCAAATATCCCTACCTGACTGATGGCTCCGCCACCGTAGGCGGACTACGGAAGGCCATTGCATGCTTTGCGACAGTGGCGGTCTTATGCGGCGCAGTGGTAGCAGCAGAGCGTGGCTGGAGCATCCTGTTGGTTGCGGCAGCAGCAGGCATGCTAGGCTTTTTCTACTCGGCCCCGCCCATCAAATTCTGCTATTGGGGCATGGGAGAAATCGTGACAGGTATCATCTTCGGCCCACTACTTATGGGAGGGGTCTACTGGGCAGCTGCCGGAGCACCCAGCTGGCAAGTGATGAGCATCTCTATTCCCATCGGGCTGCTCGTCGTCAACATACTTTATACCCACAGCATGATAGACCTGGAGGGCGATGCCGCCAGCGACAAACTGACCCTGGCCGGCCTATTGAAGAACGACGGGGCCAAACTGACCATGAGCTGGCTGCTGAACTTCGTACCCTATCTATGCATACTATTAGCCGTATGCCTAGGCTGGCTGCATCCTGCCTACCTGGCCGTGATGCTGGTATTGCCCCGTTCGGTGTGGCTCTTCTGGTCGTTGATACAATTCTGCCGCAAAGCCGACTTCAGCCACGAGTTGGAACATCCCCGCTGGTTTCTCGGCAACATGGGCAAAGACTGGGAGGGGGTGCGGAAGGCAGGCCTCGACTGGTTCCTTATCCGATGGCTGACGGCCCGCAACACTGTCAGTGCCTTTTGCCTTATAATCATCATTGTCAAAATCATCCTGCTGATACTGAAATGAGAATATGGCCGCAAGCGGCCTCTTCCTCTAAGGGACTTCTATTAATAACTTTTGAACACGAATTGCACGAATCTAACGTTTTCGTTAAGCCGAACGCAGACAAGCTTGAGATTGTTCTCCGCTTCGCTA
>CAMVMF010000012.1 GCA_947168515.1 uncultured Bacteroidales bacterium | reverse complement strand
TTGAGAGTTGAGAGTTGGGAATTGAGAGTTGAGAGTTGAGAATTGAGAGTTGAGAGTTGGGAATTTAGAATTGAGAGTTGAGAGTTGGGAGTTGAGAATGGATGTGGGTTGCCTGGAAAGATGGCGCCCATTTATTTTTCTTATTAATTCCAAAAAAAGTTGTAATTTTGCAACTTTAAAATTATATTTATTATTATGCAACCACTATTGATTTACAATACGCTTTCGCATCAGAAAGAACTGTTTACTCCCATTACGCCCGGTCATGTGGGCATGTATGTGTGCGGCCCCACGGTCTACGGCGACGGCCACCTGGGCCATGCCCGTCCCGCCATCACCTTCGACGTGCTTTTCCGCTATCTGACCCATATAGGCTACAAGGTGCGCTATGTGCGCAACATCACCGACGTAGGGCATCTGGAGCATGACTCCGACGACGGCGAGGACAAGATAGCCAAGAAAGCCCGTCTGGAGCAGTTGGAACCTATGGAGGTGGCGCAGTACTACACCAACCGCTATCATGCCGCCATGGACCGCCTGGGCGTGTTGCGCCCCAGCATCGAGCCGCTGGCCTCCGGCCATATCATCGAGCAGATTGAGCTGGTGCAGAAGATCATGGATGCGGGCTATGCCTACGAGAGCAACGGCAGCGTGTATTTCGACGTGCGCAAGTACCACGAACATTTTAAGAACTACGGCCAGCTCTCCGGCCGGGTGATAGACGAGATGCTGTCCACCACCCGCGAGCTGGACGGCCAGAGCGAGAAGCACGACACGGCAGACTTTGCCCTGTGGAAGAAGGCTTCGCCGGAGCATATCATGCGCTGGCGTTCGCCTTGGAGCGTGGGGTTCCCCGGCTGGCACACCGAGTGCACTGCCATGGGCACCAAGTATCTGGGCGAGATGTTCGACATCCACGGCGGCGGCATGGACCTGATGTTCCCCCACCATGAGAGCGAGATAGCCCAAAAGGTGGCCTGCTGCGGCCATGGCCCCTGCAAGTACTGGATGCACAACAACATGATTACCATCAACGGACAGAAGATGGGCAAGTCGCTGGGCAACTTCATCACCCTCGACGAGTTCTTCACCGGCAGCCACGAGTTGCTGCAACAGGCCTACACGCCTATGACTATCCGTTTCTTTATCCTGCAAGCCCACTATCGCAGCACCGTGGACTTCAGCAACGAGGCCCTCATAGCCGCCGAGAAGGGCTACAACCGCCTGATGCAGGCCTATAAGACCCTCCAGCGCCTGCAGCCCTCGAAGAGTAGCAGTGTGGATGTGAAGCAGTACCGCCAGAAGTGCTACGATGCCATGAACGACGACCTGAACACCCCCATCGTCATCAGCCATCTCTTCGATATGGCCAGGGTCATCAACACCGTGGGTGACAAAAAGGCCACCCTCACCCAGGCCGACATCGACGAGCTGAAGGGGGTGATGGAGACCTTTGTCTTTGAGGTGATGGGCCTGCGTGACGAGGCCAACACCGACAACACAGCCCTCATCGACGGCCTGATGAAGATGATACTGGACATCCGCGCCACCGCCAAGGCCAACAAGGACTGGACCACCAGCGACAAGATACGCGATGCCCTCGGCGCCCTCGGCGTTACCGTGAAGGACGGCAAGGACGGAGCAACCTATGAATTGTGAATTGAGAATTGAGAGTTGAGAATTTGTAATAAGGTAAAAACTAAAAAGGATTAGACATTACAACTTATTTTTTAATCATTACTCTCCACGTATCACAAGTATCACGAGTATAAAAATACGTGAATATACGTGAGATCCGCGGAACCCATTCGAATTGAGAGTTGGGAATTGAGAATTGAGAATTTGTGATAAGGTAAAAGGTAAAAACTAAAAGGGCGGGCAGAATGGAGAGTTAAGAGTTGATAGTTGTGAGCGGAACCTTAATAACAAACAACAGACACAGATGTATACATATAAATATCCACGCCCTGCGGTCACCACGGACTGTGTGATTTTCGGCATCGATGCCGCCGGCAACCGTCGGCTGCTGTTGGTGCAGCGTGGCGGCGAGCCGTTCAAGGGCATGTGGGCTTTGCCTGGCGGGTTTGTCAATATGGATGAAACCTTGGAGGAGTGTGCCCGCCGCGAGCTGAAGGAGGAGACAGGGCTTGCCAGTGCCACCCGTTTTGAGGAGCTGAAGAGCTTCAGCGCCATCGACCGCGACCCCCGCGGACGCACCATCACTGTGGCTTTCATGGCCGAGGTGCCGTTGGCCGAGGTGAAGGGAGGCGACGATGCCGCCGATGCCCGCTGGTTTGCCCTCGACCAGGTGCCGCCGTTGGCCTTTGACCATGACGAGGTGCTGCAGGTGGCCCTGCAGCGGCTGGGACTTGTGGAGCAATAAAAAACGGATAATGGCGTTATCCAACAACTATGACGAAGAAAAAAACAACAACATATTCTCTTGGCATCGTCCTCTTGGCTCTCGCCGTGGGCGTGCTCATAGGCGTGATATCCGCCCCTAAGGTCGACTCTGGCTACTGGCAGAAAAGTGCCGACGAAAGCATGATGAGTGCCCGCATGAACAGCCTGATGGAGCTGGTGGACAGCTATTATGTCGACAAGGTGGACTATGACTCTGTCTCCAACTTGATGATGAATGCCATGCTCTCCACCCTCGACCCCCACAGCGCCTACCTCACTCCCGAGGCTTTTGCCCAGGAGACTGAGATGATGCAAGGACAGTTCCACGGCGTGGGCATCACGCTCTTCTATCTGGACGATACGGTGTATGCCTCCCGGATTATCCCAGGCAGTCCGGCAGCCCATGCCGGCATACAACCGGGCGACCGCATCATTTATGTGGACACCACCCAGGTGTCGGGCACCGACATGACTAAGACACCGTCGGCAGTGGTGGACCGCATCCGTGGGCCGCGCTACAGCACTGTCACCTTGGGCATCCAGCGCGGCGGGACCAACAAAATCCGAAATTTCAAAGTCAAGCGCGATGTCATCCACTATAATTCCATACCCGCTGTGGTGATGATGGATAAGACCACGGGCTATATCCTGGTGTCCCGTTTTGCCGAAACCACCGCCACCGAGTTCCACTCGGCATTGCTGGAGCTTGGACAGCAGGGCATGAAACATCTGGTGCTGGACCTCCGTGGCAACAGCGGAGGGCTGCTCGATGGTGCCATCAATATGGCCGACGAGTTGTTGCCCAAAGGCGATCTGATTGTCTACACCCAGGGGGCTCATCACGCCAGAAAGAATTACTATGCCACCAGAGGCGGACTGTTTGAAGAGGGTCGCCTCACCGTCCTGATTGACGAGCATTCGGCATCGGCCAGCGAGGTGGTCAGCGGTGCCATCCAGGACAATGACCGCGGCGCCATCATCGGTCACCGCAGTTTTGGCAAGGGATTGGTGCAGCACCAGTTTAACCTTCCTGGCAATGCCGCCGTGCTGCTGACCATCGCGCGCTACTATTCGCCTTCGGGTCGCTGCATCCAGCGTCCGTATGACAAGGGCAGCGATGAGTACTATATGGCTTACCTCAACCGAGTGCTGAGCGACTACAACGCTGCCGACTCGGTGCTCAATGCCCCCGACACTTCCTCCGAGGTCTTCCTCACCAAGCAGGGCCGCAAGGTGTATGGCGGTGGCGGCATCCAGCCCGATGTGGCACTGCCTTATTTCCGCGACATCAGCCTGGTCTATTACAATAATCTCATTTCTAAGCAGGCCTATGAGCAGGTCCTGTATGCTGAGTTGAATGCCCGCTACGAAGAGATCATCCAGCGGTATCCTACCCTGGAGGTCTTCGAAAAAGAGTACCGCGTGGATGATGCCACCTTTGAGGCCATCCTCCGTCAGGGCGATAAGAAGGGGCTTACGCGAGACCCCAAGACCCTGGACAAGTATGGAGCCGAGATGCGCAACCGCTACCGCGCCCTCATGGCCATGTCGCTTTACGGTGACGCCGCCTACTACAAGGTGGCCCTGCCCTTCGACACCGAAATCCAGCAGGCCGTGAAAACCAAAGTTAAGCTGACTGCCGATTGAAGTGGTATTTCTCTTGACGACAAAATATGATTTTAATAAATAAAACGAGCATAAGATGAAACGTATAGCCTTTTTCTTTTCCCTGATTATGCTGTCCTCAGCCTGTAGCCTTTCGGCACAGAAAGCCACGCTCAGCGGCACCCTCAAGGGTGTGCCCGAGGGTTACCACGCTGTCATTAGCAGGGCCGATGGAGACAAGTTTGTCCCGGTCGACACCCTTAAGCTGGACAAAAAGAATGCTTTTAAGGTCACGCTTGAAGTGGTCGAACCTACCCTCTTTTTCCTCCATATCGACAACGGCGATGGCAATATGTGCCATTTGATGATGGAACCTAAAGACCGGGTGCAGGCAGATTTTGAGTTCCTTCCCGAGAAGCGTACCTATAAGATTGACAACTGCAAAGGCTCCGAAAACATCAAGCTGTATGGTCAGTTCAACGACATTTTGATAGGTGTTACCGACCAGGTGTCGATGGCGAAAGCCGTTGGGGATTTGGAAAAGTTGATCGGAAAGAATAAAGAAAAACTGATGGCAGCCTTTTTGGTTACCTTCTTCGAGCAGGATTTCGACAACCATGCCGCCCTCTATAAAGAGGTTCGCGACGCCCTTGTGCCTAAGTATGCCGATAATGTTTATGTCAAGCATCTGAGCGAGCGCCTCAAGGGAGTCTTGGCGGCTGGCATGGAGGCCCCCGAGATTGCCATGAGCGACCCTGAGGGCAACACCCGCCGTCTTTCCGACCTCCGCGGCAAGGTGGTGCTCATCGACTTCTGGGCCTCATGGTGCAGCCCCTGCCGTCGCGAGAATCCTAATGTGGTGAAGCTCTACAACAAGTATCACGACAAGGGTTTTGATATCTTCAGCGTTTCGCTCGACAAAGACGGTAACGCTTGGCGCAACGCCATCCGGACCGACGGCCTGGTGTGGCCCAACCACGTGAGCGACCTGAAGGGTTGGTCGTCGGCTGCCGGCAAGACCTACGGCATCATGTCGATACCCGCCACGGTGTTGGTGGACCGCGAGGGAAACATTATCGCTCGCAACCTCCGTGGAGCCGATTTGGAAAGGAAGTTGCAGGAGATATTCTCAGAATAAACGGTAGAGAATGGCCCGCAAAAGGCTGTTGAATTGCTATACTGATTGAATTACGTGTAGAAAAAGAATCACATATTACTATGATTACAACAGAAATGATAAAAATGGCCTTGAGCCATGTAAATGACCCCGACCTGGGCCGCAGTTTGATAGAACTCGGCATGATCGAAAATATAGCCATTGACGGCAAGAAGGTCTCCTTCGACCTGGTGCTGACCACGGCAGGCTGTCCCATGAAGAAACGCATGAGCGACGACTGCATCGAGGCCATCCACGAGTTTGTAGACCATGAGGCCGAAGTGACGGTCAACCTCACCACCCGTGAGGTGGAGCAACCCGACCCGCACGAGATGATGCCCGGTGTGAAAAACTGCATCGTGGTAGCCTCGGGCAAAGGCGGCGTGGGTAAAAGTACCGTGGCAGCCAATCTGGCTATTTCTTTGGCCAAGACGGGTGCCAGTGTAGGACTTATCGATGCCGACATCTACGGTCCTTCGATTCCCATCATGTTTAATGTCAGTGGCGAGGATGTCTACGGGCAGACGATTGCTGGCAAGACCTATATGACCCCCATCGAGCGTTATGGCATCAAGCTGATGTCCATCGGTTTCCTAGTGGATCCTGACAAGGCACTGGCATGGCGCGGACCCATGGCCTCCAATGCCCTCAAACAGTTGGCCACAGAGACGTGGTGGGACGAGATAGACTACCTGGTGGTGGACATGCCTCCCGGAACGGGCGATGTGCAACTCTCCTTGGCCCAGACCCTCCCGGTCAACGGCGCCATCATCGTGAGCACCCCGCAGCAGGTGGCTCTGGCCGACGTGGTGCGTGGCGTCGAGCTCTTCAACAACCCCGCCATCAATATCCCTGTGTTGGGCTTTGTGGAGAATATGTCCTATTTCACCCCCGCCGAGCTGCCCAACAACAAGTACTATATCTTCGGCAAAGAAGGCTGCAAACGCCTAGCCGAGGAGATGCATGTGCCTCTGCTGGGTGAGATCCCACTGGTGCAGAGCATTGCCGAGAGTGGCGACAGCGGCCGTCCTATCGCGCTCCTTTCAGAGGAAGAGACTCCCGAAAGCCGTGCCTTCATGGAGTTGGCCCACAACACCATCCGCGAAATATGCAAAGTAAACAATTCCCAAATCTGAATTCCCAATTCTTAATTCTCAATTCTCAAATCTCAATTCTCAAATCTCAATTAAATAATATGACCGACCAAGAGAAATCCGTTGTAGAGCTCCGTGTGAAGAACGCCTTGAGCCAAATCCGGCCCTACCTCCAGCAGGACGGGGGCGATGTAGAGTATGTCGACATGACCAATGAAGGCGTTGTCATGGTACGCCTCACCGGCCACTGCGGCTCATGCCCTCACGCCATGCAGACCCTTAAACAGGGGATTGAGACCGCCATCAAGCGTGTTATTCCCGAGGTCAAGTCCGTGGAGAAGATTTAAATCAGCAGCAATATGATTTACACAAAAACCGGCGACAAAGGCACCACCTCGTTGGTAGGGGGTACCCGCGTGCTTAAATGCGACGACCGCGTCGAGGCCTACGGTACCGTCGACGAGTTGAACTCGCATGTGGGCCTTTTGGCAGAATTGATCCGTCAGGACGACCCCAAGTATTATGCCTTTCTCAAGAAGGTGCAGCGCAACCTCTTCATTGTCCAGACCCTTCTGGCAACGGAAAAGGAGGTACCGTATGAGCTGCCCACACTTGCCGACGATGCCGTGAGTGAGCTGGAACAGGCCATCGACCAACTACAGGAGACACTGCCTAAGTTTCGGCATTTCATCATCCCTGGCGGCAATGTGGCCTCCACGCAGGGCCATGTGTGCCGCACGGTGTGCCGGCGTGCGGAGCGTTGCATCGTCAGATTGGCGCAGGAGCATCCTGTGGCTGACGATGTCTGCCGTTATGTCAACCGCCTCTCCGACTTCCTTTTCATCCTCTCGCGCCACCTGGTGGTTGCCCGAGGACAAGAGGAGACGTTTTTCGAATAGGACACACTTGTTTGACCTAAGGTGGGTCCTATTAATATGGTTTTTGAGAGCGCGTGCCTCCGGCACGCGCTAATATGTATTTGCTTGGTATACACCACACTATTGGAAAGTGGTTGCTCCCTCCGGTCGCGACCCCTTGTGCGGGGTTATTGAGAGTTTGCCCCTCTGGGGCAATTTTTAGAGGCCTTCCTAAATATATACGAGTTGCCGGCATCTTCCGGTAGCTCGTATCACCCCGTTCGAAATTGAGAATTGAGAATCGGGAATTGAGAATTATCCAGATGCGGAAGCCAATTCTCAATTCTCAATTCCAAATTCTCGAATCCCAACCCCGCCCACCCTTTTAGTTTTTAGTTTTTACCTTTTACCTTATTTCAAATTCCCAACCCCGCCCACCCTTTTAGTTTTTAGTTTTTACCTTTTACCTTATTCCAAATTCCCAACCCCGCCCACCCTTTTAGTTTTTAGTTTTTACCTTTTACCTTATTTCCAATTCTCAATTCTCATCGCTCTCTTTGGGGTTAAATGTCAGATTCTTGCGCTGTCAAGCCCTGCCGGCATATAAAATTTCATAAACGATTTGTATTATTGTGGAAAAAGTGTATCTTTGCAAAAAAAAATAAAAAGGTATATTGTTTTTTAGGTGCTTGTTATATAGTAAAATATATAATAAACATTAGAGTTAAAAACACCTCAAAACACAAAAACAACTGTTATCATGTATTGGACACTTGAATTGGCAACAAAGTTAGAAGACGCTCCGTGGCCCGCCACTAAAGACGAGCTGATTGATTATGCCCAACGCACAGGAGCCCCAATGGAGGTAATAGAGAATTTGATGGAGATTGAAGACGAAGGCGATGCCTACGACAGCATCGAGGACCTTTGGCCCGACTATCCCACCAAAGAAGACTTCTTTTTCGAAGAAGACGAATATTAGGCTAATATGAGAATTTCTATTATTGGCTCAGGCAATGTGGCTACCCACCTTGCCGTGGCCTTGTTTAATCGTGGCCATGTCATTGGCCAAATATGGTCGCGCGACATCACCCACGCCAAGATGCTGTCCGATAGGGTCCAAGCCCAACCCATCAACGACCTCTCCCAGTTGGACACAAATGCCTATGTCTATATATTGGCCATCAGCGATGATGCTCTTTACGAAGTGGCACCCACCCTTCGCTTAGGCGATGCCCTGGTACTGCACACCTCGGGGGCTACTCCCATCGATGTGCTCAAAACTGCCAGCAGCCGCTATGGGGTCCTGTGGTCGCCGCAGACATTTGTCCGCGATGTGGCTCTCGACTATGGCGAACTGCCTTTCTGCATCGAGGGCAATACGCCCCAGGTAGATGAGGATATCAAAGAGTTCATTGGCATGATATCTACCCATATCTACCATACCGATTTCCAGCAACGTCAATATCTGCACCTCTCTGCCGTGCTGGTCAATAACTTTACCAATTGCCTTTACGGTATGGCGCAGCAGATCTGTGGCGAGCATGATATCCCATTCGAGATCCTCCACCCCATCATCACCACTACGGCGCAAAAAGTTCGCTGGGGCGATGTCCGCTTCCAGCTCACTGGTCCTGCCATACGTAAGGATAAAAAGACGCTCCAGGCCCATCGTGCACTCCTTGCCGATGACCCCCAGCTGCTCAAGCTCTATAACGATCTCACCCGGCTAATCCAAACCCGGATGAACGTAAAATAGCTCCTTTGGGCGACTGTTAGCCTACGTGACCGGGAAAGGGAATCACCCCGTTAAGATGAAGCGTTGGCAGTGCCAAGAGGACAAAGCGTGATACTTTAGTTACAAGAATGATAGATACCCATTGCCATTTATATGACGAGGCTTTCGATGACGACCGTGACCTTGCCGTGGGCAGGGCTGTTGCCGCAGGGGTGAGCTTGATGCTGCTCCCCGGCATCGACAGCCAGAGCCATGCCGCCCAGGAGGCCCTTGAGGCCGCCTATCCCCACCATTTCCGTCAGATGATGGGGCTGCATCCCACCTCCGTTACCGCTGACTTTGAGCCCGAGCTCTCTATCGTGGAGCAAAAACTCTTCCAGCCGGAGCACCGCTATGTTGGGGTAGGGGAGATAGGCCTTGACCTCTATTGGGATAAGACTTACCTCGAAGAGCAGAAAGAGGTGCTGCGCCGCCAGATGCGGTGGGCCCGCCAGCTGGACTTGCCAGTATGCCTGCATGTGCGGAAGGCCTACAATGAGCTTTTCGGACTGCTGCGCGACCTCAATTTTGGAACCTATAAAGGTGTCATGCATTGTTTTGGCGGCAGCGTTCAGGAGGCCCACAGGGCTGTGGAGATGGGTTTCCACCTGGGCATTGGGGGCGTGGTGACTTTCAAGAACGCCACCATGGCCGAGGTGGTGGCTGCGGTGCCCCTACAGAGTCTCGTGCTAGAGACCGATGCCCCTTATCTGGCTCCTGTTCCTTACCGTGGCAAACGCAACGAGAGTGCCTATATTCCGGTCATTGCCGACAAGATAGCCCAAATCAAAGGCGTCACCCTCGATGAGGTGGCCGAGGTGACTACCGAGTCGGCCTGCCAGCTGTTTTCTCTCTCCTAGGCAGGACCTAAAAAAGGCAATTGGAGAGTATGACGCGCGTTCGGCTTGCCCCTACTTCCAATTGCCAAAGTGAGAAAAGAAAAGTAACTTTTTTATTGTTGACCTATGATGGTCAGTTTTCTTGTGGTGCCTCCTGCTGACGTTTCGAGGTGGACAAAGTAGTGGCCTGTGGGCAGGTGAGAGACATCCAGGGTGGTGCTATGGGCCGTGAGGACGGTCTGCAGCACAGCGCGCCCTGTCATATCAATCAGGGTCATGGCAACGGGCAGGGTCTCGTCAGGGCCTATGCTGACTACGATGTGCCGCGTGGCAGGGTTGGGATAGAGTTTGTATTGTGGTGCTGCCGAGGTCGGACGGATGCCGGTGGGCAGCGTGTCTTGTGCAAAGTATGCGGTAAAGAGGGTGTCCATGGCCACTATGATTTGGCGTTGTGCTGCGCTGTCGCCATCGTTCCACCGCACGAAATGGTAGCCTTCATTGGGTATGGCAGTCAGTGTGGCCGTGTCCCCTTCGGGGTACATTCCGCTGCCGGTGACGGTGCCCATCGTGCTGTCGGCGCTAACCGCCGTAACGGTGTAATAGGCAATGGGCAGTGCCCTGAAATAGGCGAGGAACATGCTGTCGGAGGTGACGACTATGCGTCGTATGGGCAGGGTGTCGCCGTCGTTCCATCCCACAAAGTAGAATCCTTCGTTGGCTGTGGCTGTCAGAGTGGCGGTGTCGCCCTCCCTATAGTTGCCGCCGCCTGTTACGGTACCCATGCCGTCGTCGACACTCATGGCGGTGACAGTGTAGTATGTAATTACTTCCACTACGGCACGCTGCGTGTCTGCCCCAAAGGGGTTGGTGGCGATGAGGGTGACGGTGTCGTAGCCATTTCTGTTGTATGTTATAGAATACTGGTTGTTGTTGGCCACGGCATTGGCATATCCCGTGGCGGCCATGGCCGAATGCCATGAATAGCTCAGCCCTGTGGTGTCGCCGGTACGCAGAGTGGCACTGAAGAGGGCGGGCCTACCGGTCAGGGCACTGTCGGGGGCTGTCAGAGTGATGGTAGGAGGCATGCCTGCGGGCGAGGGCACAAACACTTCTATGTCGTCAATCAGCACGCTGTACCAGATGCCGGTGTTGTGCCACCGCAGGGCCATGTGGGTGGCACCGTCGGGCACGGAGGCAAAATTCACCGTGTCGCGCTGACCGCTGCCGGCCACGGCAGGCAAGGTTTGGATGGGCATAAAGACGGTGTCGACCATATAGCCCACGGTGAGGGTGCCGTGGAGCACATTTTCGTGCACATGGGTCAGCGCGAGTGATAGGTTGTAGAGGTTGTCGGCAAAGCGGGGCAGCACAAGGTATGCCACCGTGTCCCACCAAGCCAAGGAAGAGGTGTTGTTGCCGGCAATTATGATGGCGGCTTGGCTGGAGTAGTTGCTGAGCGGGCTGGCATGTGCGTTGAGTACGTGGGGCCGGTAGTCGTTTTTGCCATTCCAGAGATAGCTCCAGCAGGTAGGCAGGATGCCGGCGCGGTTGTGCTCAGCCCCCGTCAGGCTGTCGAAATCGATGGTGTAGGGTACGGCATAGGCGTTGCAGGCATCCACTACGATGACCACCTGTTGGGTGTCGGCACCATAGAGGTTGCTTGCGATATAGGTGACGGTGTCCACACCGCCATCCAAGTAGTAGATAGCGCACTGACCATTGTCCGTCGTTGCGCGGGCCAGTCCTGCCGCCACCATGGTGGAGTGCCACGTGTGGGTCAGGTTGCGGTGCGAACAGCGGTTGAGTGTGGCCGTCAGTGCCACCCGCCCACGGGCGTATGAGCTGTCAGGCCCAGTGATGACTGCCTGTGGCGGTTGGTCGTTGTAGGATATGCGCACGCTGTCGAGGTGGTTGCCTGTCGAGTAGGAACAGAAGAACCCTACATGGATGCGCTGTCCGGCATAAGCGGCTAGGCTGAGACGGTGTGAGCCCGGGGTGTCGATGTCGCCCGAGAACAGGGTGCTGCCGAAGTCGGCAGGCTCAAAGTAACCATCCCCAGTGGCCACATATACCCACATGTAGTTGCCCGTATGGTGCCACGACATATAGAGGTCGGAGGTGTCGTCCGGAATGTCGATGGCGGGGGTCACCAGCCAGCTGTGGTATGTGTTGGATGCCATATAGTGGTTGCTGCTGTCGCCAGCCCAATACCATGGGGTGCCATAGGAGGTGCGGGTCTCGTTGTTGCTGTTGGAGGTGAATCCGCTCCAGCAGCTGAGGGCTGTGCTGTCCTCAAAGTCGGCGACGAAGGGCAGGCTCTGGGCAGGGCAGTTATATATGGGCACCACGACCGTGACGGTGTCGCTGCCATAGTTGTTGGTGGCGACGATGGTGATGGTGTCGATACCCTCGGCGGCGTATGTGATGTTGAGGAGGGTGTCGTTGGCGATGAATGTGGCCAGGCTGTCGGCAGCCATGGTGGAGTGCCACGAGAAGGTCAGCCCCGCGCTGTCACCCTCTTCCAGATGCGCGGCCAAAGAGATGCTGTCCAAGCGGTCCAAACGGGGCGGGATGGGCAGTTCTATCACCGGCAAGGCAGTGCTGCGCACCTCCATCTGGTCTATCACCACGCAGTCGTAGTAGCTGATGACCCCACTGGAAGGCGTGTTATTAAACCGCAGGCGGATGGTCTGCCCCGCGTAGGGGGCCAGCGATACGCGGTAGCGCTTCCAAGGACCATATTGGAGGGTGTCGGTGAGGACCAAGGTGCCATAGGAGGAGTAATTGCCCACGCTGTCCGTCACGACGATATAGAGACGGAAGATATTGTGCGAATAGGTGTCCATGCTGGGGGTGCGCATCCACCACATCACTTCGGGGTCGGGCATCTTGTCGGGGGTTGGGATGGCAAAGGGTTGCGAAATGATTTGGTCATGCCCTCCGCGCAGCACATAGTCCCCCTCGTAGGTGCTGGGGATGCCGTATCCGCTGCTGAGGGTCCAGCCACTCAAAGGCACTGTCCAGCAGTCCAGGCCGTGTTCGAAACCGTCCATCCAGGGATATTCCGTCACGGTGGAGCAGTCGCGCACGTCCACCACCTCAGACGTGGTGTCGCTGCCATAGACGTTGGATGCTATGCAGGTGATAGTGTCGATGCCATAGTGGGTGTAGACGATGTTCAGTTGTGCGCCGTTGGGCATGAGGGTGGCCATGCTGTCTGCCGCCATGGTGGAGTGCCAGCTGTATGAGATCCCCAACTCCGACCCTTCGATTAAGTGGGCCGTAAGGGTGGTGGTGTCGTGGGCAAAGGCTCGCGAGGGGGCCTCCACCGAGATGATGGGTGTGGTGGTCTGCTGTATCAGCACGTTGTCTAACCGACTATGGTGGTTGTTGGGTCCCAGTCCCACTGCCACGAAGGCAAAGCGCACCTGCATGCCCGCATAGCCGGCAAGCGAGATGGCGCGCTGGGTGAACTGGCCGAAAGGCTGTGTCTCGGTGCGGAGGGTGGTGAAAAAGTCGATGGTGTCAACCACCTCTACCGGGTCGCCGGGATAGTACGCTGCGATGCGCACCTGCATTTTGCCAGCGGTGGTGGTGCCGGAGGTTTGGTAATCGTATGTCAGCCGCAGGCCGTCGTCGGTGGCAGGCAGCAGTATGGGCGGGGTCACCAGCCAGTTGTTGCTGGTGCATGTGCCGTAGTTGACGCGCACGCGGGGGCCTTCGCTGTACCAGCTGGAACCTGCGTTGGCATCGTAGTCCATGATGCTCCAACAGCCAAGGTAGTCATTGGTGTTGAAGTCTTCGCCCCAAGGGGTGGCGTAGTGGTAGCAGTAGTTGGAGTCGTACTCTAGCTGATACCAACGCCACTGCTGAGGGAAGCTGAGGGTGTCGTTCAGCTGGTTGGTGCTATTGGCAAAGGTGACCGTGCTGCTGTCCACATCGATGAATGCCACGTCGTCGTTGCGCCCCACAAAGCCAATCTGATAGCCGCTATAGAGGCTGATGGTGGGCTGTGCCCCATAGACGATGCACACGGCCTGTGTGGCCTCGTGCAGCTGTATTTGGATATGGGCATAGTCATAGGCGGGATACCGGAAGTCCATCACCTTGGCTTTCAGCTCCACCACCAGCACGCGGCTGCCCGTGTCGCCTACCACTTGGCTGCGGGCATAGCTGGCCGTGTCGATCTGTATGCTGCTGTAGCCCACCAATCCTACAACACAGGGCCTGATTCTGGCTTGCTCTGGTGAGCCCAATGGATATTGCTGTTGCGAGTTTGGTAGCAAGGTGTTGCCAAAGCGCAGATAGCCGTATTTGCTGATGGAGAAGCTGGTATACTCTTCACCCGCGTAGGTGAAGGGGAAACCGATGTTCTGCACTGCAGAGCGGGTGGCGTTGAGGGCCAAGAGGTTTTGCGCCGTGCTGTCCAGCGCAATCCATTTCGTAGAATCTACGCCGGTGCTGAAAGTGTATGCCGTTTGAAGCCGTTGGGCCTGCAGACCCACAGTTGGCATCCAGGCCAGCAGGGCCAAGGCAAATAGCCGTAGAGTGAATAAGGTAACTTTGTGTCTCATTGCTGTTTATGCATTAATTGTGTTCGGGTGTTATTATTCCTTTGTCACTAATACTAGTTGCAGTAAGGGGCTAAATGTTACAGCGACACCCTATTATTTAACACACTTTAACTCTTATGACGCTCTATTGTGTGTCCGCTATATCAAAGCTATCCTTTATTCACGCGCATCTCCAATACCATATTGGCGGGGAGATATCGACCGGATGGGGAAGAGGCAGTTCGCAGGTGAAGATGTTAATTGGCAGTTTGTGAGATTCTTATTGAATCTTTCATGGCGAGTTGTCAGGTCGCTAGAAGGCCCAGCCGAGTTTTACACCCCATGTGGTCAGGCCCCAGAAGGCGGCACTGTTGCCGGGATTGCTGACATCATGGAAGGAGCCGTCAATCCACAGAGGGATGCAGAAACCGAAGAAGGGGGCGACCACGAAGCCATGTTTGGAGACAAACTGCTTGCCAAAGATGAGTGCCAGGCTTAGGTCGTTCTCGTGGAGGGTGTAGCGTTCGGTGATGAGGTCCCAGCCCTCGTTGCCGAGGGGCACGTCATAGTGGCTCCATTGATGGACATAGGAGAGGCGTCCTTTGATGAAGAAACTGCGGGGTGGCAGGCCGCCGGAATCGGCTATGGCATGGTTCTTCTCACCCCTAGGCAGGTACAGCTTGTATCCGATGGTGGCAACGATGCCGGGGCGGGTGGCGGGGCCTAAGATGCTTGCACGCCGTTCGTTCCAACGGAAGCCTTGGCCGCCCAGTTCCACTTCCAGCGACGAGTGGTGGGGCAGGGTATGCTCGTAGGTCAGCAGGAAGGCATTGCCCAGAAAGGTGGTAGGGCTGGTGGTGATGGAGTTGTGGCGCAGCCGGGGCATTTCGGTTTCCTGGGCACTGAGGGTGTCGGCCAGGAGCATTGCGGCAAGCAGGATGAGGAGGTTTCTTTTCATGGTCGAGGGGCATTAATAATGATAAATGTGGAGCGGCATGCCTGGGTAGAGCACTAGCTGTTTGTAGTTGCCGTACCATTGGCCTTGGAAGAGGGTGTCCTGCCGATAGAAGATAAAGAAATGCGGGAATTCGAACTTGAATTTGCGTTCGCTGTCGGCTATCTCCTGTTCGATGTCGAAGTTCCACCAGGCGGTGGCGAAACGGCCCTGACCGTCGGTGACGGCGTGGGCGAGGGTGTCGGTGAGGACGATGCCGTAGGTGCTGTCCTGATAGGTAATCATGTAGCCGAGGAACCACAGGGTGTCGTCCACGATGGGGGTGGCAAGGGTGCTGTCGGTGTAGAGGGTGCCGGTGATTTGGGTGGTGTATTCGCTCCGCTCACAGGCGCAGAACAGCAACAGGGCCCAGGCAAAGATTAGCGGTGTGTGTTTCATGGCGTGTAACGATTAAACGATAAGGTAAAGTGTTCTAACTTTCTTTTTGTTGTTTTATTCCTTCAATAAACGTTTCGGTGGGGCAAATACTTTGTGTGGGTGGTAAAAAAAACTTGCCTGTCGAAATTCGGCAGGCAAGTTTATGAGGGGTCAGTTCTGTGAAAACTCTTTGATACGTTGCTCTTCGCTGCGGCGGCAGACGAGGATTTGACCGCCTTTCTCTGAGACGATGTAGCCGTCCAGTCCTTGGAGGACCACCTTGCGGGCATCTTCGGTATGCACCACGCAGTTGCTGCACTCGTAGAGGTGCACGTTGCCCACCACGCCGTTGCCTTGGGGGTCGTGGCTCAGCTTGTCGTGGAGCGAGGCCCAGTTGCCCAGGTCGCTCCAGCCGAAGTCGGCGGGATGGGTGTATACCTTGCCTTCGGCGGAGGCGGGCTCCATGACGGCATAGTCAATAGAAATCTTCTCGCAGTTGGGGAAGATGTTTTGCACGTCGGCAGGGGTGACCATACGGTCCATGTCGGCGGCCAAATTAGGCTTATAGGTCTGGATGGCGCTGGTGATGGTGGCCACGTTCCATACGAAGATGCCGGCATTCCACAAGTAGCCACCGTCGGCCAGATACTGCTCCGCGGTGGGGCGGTCGGGCTTTTCCTTGAAGGCCTCCACGGGCATAATCTCTCCCTGAAGGGTGCCGTTGGGGCTGGTCTTGATGTAGCCGTAGCCCGTCTCTGGGCGGCTGGGTTTGATGCCGATGGTGACGATGGCGTTGCTCCCCGCGGTGAAGTCGAGCGCATTGGCTATCACGCGGCGGAATTCCTCGGGGTTCATCACCACGGCGTCAGCCGGGGTGACTACCACGTTGGCCTTGGGGTCTTCCTGCCTGATGCGCCAGCAGGCCCAGGCAATGCAGGGGGCCGTGTTGCGGGCGGCGGGCTCGGCCAGGATATGGGCGGTGGGCAGGTCAGGTAGCTGCTGCCGCACAATGTCGACATAGGCGGCATTGGTCACTACCCAGAAGTTGTCCATGGGACAGAGACCTTTGAAACGGTCCACGGTGAGCTGTATGAGGGTGCGGCCGCAGCCCAGGATGTCGATGAACTGCTTGGGGTATTCGGGGGTGCTGAGGGGCCAGAAGCGGCTGCCGATGCCGCCGGCCATGATGACTACTTGGTTGCTCATAGTGTTGGGGTTATAAGGTTTTTTATGGTATTAGTTGCGGTAGCCAATGACGTGGCGGACCTCCTCGATGGTCTTGCGGGCACTCTCACGGGCTTTCTCCTTGCCTTGGTCCATGACGCGACGCAGATAGTCCTCGTTGGACGAGAGTTCTTCAATCTTCAGGCGGAAGGGCTCGCAGAAGTTGACCATGTCTTCGGCCAGTTGTTTCTTCATGTCGCCATAGCGGATCTGGCAGCGGTTGTACAGGTCGTCGAAGTACTCCACCGTGTCGGGCGAGGAGACCACCTTCATGAGGGTGAAGAGGTTCTCTATCTCCACCGGCTTGGTCTGGCTCATCTCCGTGGGGCCGCTGTCGGTCTTGGCGCGCATGATTTTCTTGCGGATGGACTTGGGGTCTTCGTTCAGGAAGATGGCGTTGCCCTCGCCCTCGCTCTTGCCCATCTTGCCGCTGCCGTCCAGTCCGGGGATCTTGATGAGGTCGTGGCCGAAGTTGTAGGCCTGGGGCAAGGGGAAGACCTCGTGTTTGTACATATTGTTGAACCGCTGGGCAAAGGTGCGGGTCATCTCCAAGTGCTGTTCCTGGTCTTTGCCCACGGGCACCTTGGTGGCCTTGTGGATGAGGATGTCGGCGGCCATGAGGGTGGGGTAGGTGAGCAGGCCGGCGTTGACGTTGTTGGGGTTCTGGCGCACCTTGTCCTTGAAGCTGGTCACGCGTTCCAGCTCGCCCAGGTAGGCATTCATGTTCAGGAAGAGGTACAGCTCGATGGTCTCGGGCAGGTCGCTCTGCAGGTAGATGGTGGCCTTGTCGGGGTCGAGGCCGCAGGCGATGTACTGGATGAGTATCTGGCGGGCGTTGCCGTAGAGGTCATCGGGGGTGGGGTGCGTGGTGAGCGAGTGGTAGTCGGCCACAAAGAAGAAACAATCGTGCTCGTCCTGCATGCGGACGAAGTTGCGCAGGGCACCGAAATAGTTGCCCAGATGGATGTTGCCTGTGGGACGTATGCCGCTGCAGACGATTTCGCGCTTGGTGGTATCTGTCATAGTCAGTTACTTTTTTAGGTGTCTAGATAGGCTGAGGGTATCCGCGTTGCTACGCTTTTCCAGCCTTTGTTTAAAAATGCAAAGGTACGAAAAAAATATAGATAATCAACAAAAATGGGCATAAAAAAATAAGGTCGACGTGGTCGACCTTATTTTTTTGTCCGATGTGTCGTGATTATTCGGCAACAGCTTCGGTAGCCTCTTCGGCAACAGCCTCAACGGCATCAGTAGCCATAGAGTCAACAACGGGAGCGGTCTCTTCAACCATCTCTTCGACGGCGGGAGTGTCAACTACTGCTTCTTCAGCGGGGGTGTTGTTGCAAGCTGCGAAAGCGAACATGCCAGCGACAGCCATAAGGAACATTACTTTTTTCATTTCTCTAATTTTTTTAAAGTTATCTATACTAGGTTATTAATACTTCCTATTTTGTTTTTTCGTCCCCTTTTGTGGTTCGAAATCGGATGCAAAAGTAATATATTTTCTACGACTAGAAAGAAAAAAAATGTCAAAAAAACTTAACGGGTCCACAAAATGTTAAAATTCAAAATGTTAAAAACGTACTTTTTTTGACACCTGCCCTCGTTTCTCCCCTGAATTTCAGTATTTTTGGTCGGGAGAAACAGAAAATTGGGGCTTCTTTTGGTCGTTTTTTAGGGCAGTGGAACCAAGCCGTTGAATCCCATGAATGCCATGGCAAGTATGCCGGCGGTCACCAATGCGATAGGCACGCCCTTCATGCCCTTGGGCACTCCGGTGAGCTCCATCTGTTCGCGGATGCCCGCAAAGATGACGATGGCCAAGGCAAAGCCAACGGCGATGCTGGCGGCATACACCACGCTCTCCAGCAGGTTCATGTTCTTCTGAACCACCAGGATGGCGACACCCAGCACGGCGCAGTTGGTGGTAATCAGCGGAAGGAAGACTCCGAGGGTTTGGTATAGCGCGGGGGCAATCTTCTTGAGGACGATTTCAACCATCTGCACCAGACCGGCAATAACCAGGATGTAGGCAATGGTCTGCAGGTAGCCCAGGTTGAAGGGGACTAGTACATAGGTGTTGATGAGCCATGTGACCAGGGTGGCAAGCAGCATGACGAAAAATACTGCACCGCTCATGCCGACGGAACTCTTCACATCTTTGGACACGCCCAAGAAGGGGCAGATGCCGAGGAACTGTGCCAGAACGACATTGTTGACGAAGATGGCACCTATAATCAGAGCAAAAATATTGATACCCATGATTTTGTTATTTAATTTATATTATTGTTATTCTTATTATTCAAATTGCAAAGATACAAAAATATTTTGATTTAGGAACTTTTTTCAATGTTGAATGCCGAATTCTTAGTTCCGAATGGCTGCTGCCCCGCTTCGAATACTGAAGGGTAAACAGTGCGTGTCCAAACCACCTGTTTCAGAATTGAGAGTTGAGAGTTTAAAGATGAGAGTGGAGAGTTGAGAGTTTAAAGATGAGAGCTGGAGTTGAGAATGGAGAATTGTCCGGATGCGGAAGCCAATTTTCCATTCTCCATTCTCCATTCTCAATTCTCCATTCTCAATTCTCCATTCTCAATTCTCCGCTAACGCGCTGGGTCGCGTGGGACGAAGCAGAGTTTGCTGACCGTCATGACGACCAGCAGGATGATGAGCAGGATGCCCAGGCCCAGGAAGTTGCCGTTGCCACGGGGGTGGAGGGGGACGTAGCGTGTCCAACGCCCCGTGGAGGGGTCGAAGACCTCAAGGGCGTAGACGCGCACGGAAACGTTGGGATTGTCGAGCATGCGCTGCCTGTCGCCGTCGCGAATCCAGAGACGCAGCGGGTCGCCCGACCGGTAGTTGTTGGGGAATGGAATGTCCACCAGGAAGGTGGTGGGCTCCAGGTAAAAGGTGACTTCACGATAGCCTCGGTCAATGAATAAAAAGGAAAGGGGGAAGATTCCGCGTTCCTTGTACCAAGGATTTCCGTCGTAGGGCTCGTGCCCCTCCACGCTGACCAGGTCGTCATGCGGCAGGGGTTGGAAGTAGAGCAGCAGGCAGGCTCCCGCCACCAACGCCACAAGCATCTCGGCTAGCCAGCGATGGGGGTGGAATGTTGATGGGTTGTCATGAATCGTATTAGGCATGAACTAAAAATCGTTTGGCCCTTACAGGACTTTTCGGTATCGTGCTGTTGCCTACAGCTAGATCTGAGTCTGCCCTTTCGAGGCAATGAATGGGTGTTGCCAATCGCGACCAGTTCATCGTAGTTGCCGCCGTACACTATCTGACCTGCAGCACCTCGCCGTGGTCGTCCACTATCTGGCGGTAGAACCAGTCGGGGTAGGGAGGCTGCTGTGGGAAGCGCACCACCCCGGTGGGCGTGGTCTCGATGGTGCCGTCGGGGGTGAGATACTTGATGTTGCCGTCGATGTAGCGGGTGAGCAGCTGCTGGTCCAGGCGGTTCCAGCCCTCCATCATCTCGGCGGCCAGCTTATGGCTGAGGGCGTTGAGCTCGGCGATGGAGGCATAGGCCCCCAGGTTGTTGACACGTCCAATAAAGTACTCTTCGTATGATTTCTGGAAGGTGCGCACGTCTTGTATCATGGCGTCGTAGCGCAGGTAGCAGAAATTGCTCACCCGGTTGAAGAGCCAGAAGGCCGCGGTGGGTGAGTACCGGCTCATGGAGCCGTTGCCCTCGCGGAAGCAGAGGGGCACGCTGTCCAGGCAGCAGAACATGGGGCAGTAGCAGGTGCTGTAGGTGTCGTCGACGCCAAACCAGATGATGCCGCCCACAGGGTTGGGCAGCCAGCCGCGGCTCTGGGCCACGAAGCTGAAGCCGGTCTGCTGGGTGCTGATGGCACGTTCGTGGACATACTCCTTGCCGTCGACCTTGAACTCCATAGGCCGCCAGCGGTAGGGGCAGTGGAAGGGACCGGCCCCAACGTCCTGCGTCATGTCCATGGGGGTGCCTTCGAAGTGGTCGCGCATCAGTTCCATCACTTCATGCACACCGATCTTGTGGTCGGGCTTGATCCACAGGGGCAGGCGTTCGGCGGTGGGGTCTCCCATGGCGTAGGCCTCGTAGCGTTTCATGTCTGGGGCCACACGGTTGAAGAAGGCATACACGCGGGCCTCGCAGGCACGCAGGCCCGAGAAGGTGAGGGGGTTGTAAGTGTCGGCATAGCTGAAGTCGGCATCGGTATGCTTGGGTTTGCCCGCATAGGCTGCCCAGCCATGCTTTTGGGCAAAGGTGACCACATCCGCGCTGTAGACGCATTCCACCTCGGGCTCGTTGATATAGTCTAGATGTTTGCTGCTGATGGTCTTGTGCAGCCCCTTGCCGCGGGTTTTCTTGAATTTGCCTGTCTCTTGTGGAAAGGTGGTGACGCGGGCTTGGTTGGCATGGGCGCTGACATAGCCTTCCGGCACACGGCGGGCCACCCACACGGCGCCTTTCTCCTCGCCCTTGCTGGTGATCTCGAAAAGCCACACCTCCTCAGGGTCGCACAGCGAGAAGGTCTCGCCGCCATCGGCATAGCCGTAGGTCTCCACCAGGTCCGCCATCACCCGGATGGCCTCGCGGCAGTTCTTGGCACGTTGCAAGGCCAGGTATATGAGGTTGCCGTAGTCGATGCCTGTGGCGTTGCCCTTGGATAGGGGCTCGATGCCGCCCCAAGTGGTTTCACCCATGGAAAACTGGTGCTCGTTGATGAAGCCCACCACGCGGTAGGTGTAGGGCACCTGCGGGATGTCTATCTGGTGTTTGAGGCTGCCGTAGTTGTACAGGCTCAGCATCTCGCCGGGCTGGTGCGCCCCGCCGGCGTGGTAGCGCAGCTGGCCGTAGCGGGTGTGCGAGTCGGCGGCATAGGTGATCATGGTGCTGCCGTCGGTGGTGCTGCCTTTGGTCAGCAGGAAATTGGTGCAGGCATATCCGGCCGAGAGCTGTAGGCCGAACAGCACGAGCAGGAGCGCGGAGAGGATTTGTTTCTTCATAGATAATTAATTGTTCAAATATTTTTTACATATATTTTCCATTTAATTGACCATTAATTATAATTAATGGATAATTAGTGGTAATTCGTGTTGACAAAATGCACACTATTTATGGGTACTGACTTATGGTAACCTCTAGAAAAGCCCTGAAAGGGCTTAAACAGATCTAGCCCAATGGCAACGCCTTGGGTAAATGAGTGGGTTACAAATGACGCCCTGGAAGGGCACAACATAAAACGCACGATTTTTAGTGCTCATCTTATATTAATTTGTTCCATTTTTCTTTTGTCTAATAACGAATACCCCAATAACCTATTTACCCACCTATAAAAGTACCCATCCCTTAGTGTTCAGTTTGTGGTTGCAAAGATACACATTTTTTCCCACAATTTATATTTCGCTCTTCTCATTCCATAAAAAAGTTGTATCTTTGCACCCTCAAAAAAAGAAAAGACATGGAACTGAAAGAATCGTTAAAGAACTTGGTCTTTGACAAGAGCGACCTCAAACAGAAAGTTTTTGCCTCCACGAAGGAGACTTTCGAGCTCTTCCGCACCACCACCCGCGAACTGATTGCCACCTTCCAGGAGGTGAACCGCCGCGAAGGACGCAATGTGGCCTTCGAGTTTACCGACCATGGCGACTTCGAGTTCGAGGTGAAGTTTGCCGGCGACGTGCTGGTGTTCGACATGCACACCAATGTTTTTGAGTTCTCGCGTGACCATCAGGTCATGAAGTCGCCGTATATCCGCGAGGATTCCCGACGCTCCTATTGCGGTGTGATCCGCATCTACAACTTCTTGGCCGACTCCTTCACCTACCACCGCGACCAAGACCTCGGGTATATGATTGGCCGTGTGTTTGTTAACTACGAGAAACACTACTTCATCGAGGGCAAACGCGAGCTGGGCATGCTATACAATAATTTCAATATCGCGCTGATTAACAACGAGTCAGTGCTAAGTATAGTGGAGAGTGCCATCGAGTATACCACCAATTTTGATTTATTAACACCTCCTTACGACGAGGTTAAGCTGGTCTCTGTGGGCGAAATGCGGTCCGATTATGACAAAAAAACACTCGCCACAGGCAAGCGTTTAGGCTTTCGTTTTCAGGCAGATACGGACTAATCGCCGGTTTTGTTCACAATTTTTAGTGAAAAAATATTTTGCCAATTCAAAAAAAGTTGGTAATTTTGCACCCGCTTTTGAGAGACAAGAGAGCGCAAAATGGTCCGTTCGTCTAGCTGGCCCAGGACGTAAGATTTTCATTCTTAAAATCGCGGGTTCGAATCCCGCACGGACTACAACTAAAAAAGAAAGATAGATTAATAAAGATTATGGCACATCACAAGTCTGCAAAAAAAAGAATCCGTTCTAACGAAAAGAGAAGAGTTGAGAATCGTTACTACGCCAAGACCATGCGCAACGCTCTGCGTGATTTCCGCGCACTGGAAGACAAGAACACTGCTACTGAGAGACTGCCCAAGATGGTTTCCATCATCGACAAGTTGGCCAAGCGTTCCGTCATCCACAAGAACAAGGCCTCTAACTTGAAATCTAAGTTGATGAAACAGGTCAACGCAATGTAATCCGATTCCATAGGATAACAAAAAGCCGAAGCTCATAAAGCTTCGGCTTTTTTGTTGCGGGCCCTTCTTCCCCTCCATAAGAAGGGCTTTTTTTCTCTGCAGGGGGTGCCTAAAATCTCCTCCCACACGTTATCATCTTTGGATAGTTTGAAAGACAGTATTTTGCCGTTTTTTTCAGTCCTAATGTTGATAACTCGTTTCCCACTATACGAAAACTTATGTGTAATTTAGCATTCTCAAAAAAAAGGCACCCATCGCTGTAATTAATTATATAGTATAACATTAGAAAGAAACGCATCTATGTCATCGGAAATGTTTTTGGATTTTGGTGATGATAATCAGCACCTTAAGCCTAAGGAGTACACCCAGTACTCTCCCAAGGAGATTATGGAATCCTCCATCAAATACTTCGGAGGCGACGAACTTGCCGCCAATGTTTGGATGAACAAATACGCCCTCCGCGAGGACGACAAGATCTACGAACTCAATCCCGACATGATGCACCACCGCCTGGCTGCCGAGTTTGCCCGCATCGAGCAAAACTACCCCAACCCCATGTCGGAGGAGACCATCTATGGGCTCCTGAAGGATTTCAAGTACATCATCCCTCAGGGCAGCCCCATGTCCGGCATCGGCAACAACTTCCAGGTCGTCTCCCTCTCCAACTGCTTCGTCATCGGCAACAGCGGCCCCAGCGACTCCTACGGCGGCATTATGAAGATCGACCAGGAGCAGGTGCAGCTCATGAAACGCCGCGGCGGCGTCGGCCACGACCTCTCCCATATCCGCCCCGCCGGCAGCCCGGTCAAGAATAGCGCCCTCACCTCCACCGGCATCGTCCCCTTCATGGAACGCTACAGCAACACCACCCGCGAGGTGGCACAAGGCGGCCGCCGCGGAGCACTCATGCTCACGATCAATATCAAGCACCCCAATGCCGAGCAGTTCATCGATGCCAAACTCGAACAGGGCAAGATCACCGGTGCCAACATCTCCGTTAAGATCACCGACGAGTTCATGGAGTGCGTGCGCAGCGGCAAGCCCTTCGTGCAGCAATATCCCATCGACTCCCCCACACCCTCCTTCACTCAGGAAATCGACGCCCGCGCCCTCTGGAACAAAATCATCCACAACGCCTGGGCTTCTGCCGAGCCCGGCGTGATGTTCTGGGACACCATCATCCGCGAGAGCGTGCCCGACTGTTATGCCGACTTCGGCTACCGCACCGTCTCCACCAATCCTTGTGGCGAAATACCGCTCTGCCCTTACGATAGTTGCCGACTCATCGCCTGCAACCTCTACAGCTATGTCAAGCATCCCTTCACCCCTCAGGCCTCTTTCGACTTCGACCTCTTCCGCGACCATATCATGAAAGGCCAGCGTCTGATGGACGACCTGATCGACCTGGAGCTGGAGAAAATCAACCAAATCCTCACCAAGATCGACAACGACCCCGAGGACGAAGACATCAAGGGCGTCGAGCGCAACCTCTGGCTCAACATCAAGATGAAGTGCCTCGAAGGCCGCCGCACCGGGTTCGGCATCACCGCCGAGGGCGACATGCTGGCCGCCATGGGCCTGCGCTACGGTACTGACGAGGCCACCGAGTTCTCCGTCTCGGTCCACCGCGCTTTGGCTTGCGCCGCCTACGGCTCTTCGGTCATCATGGCCAAGGAGCGCGGCAGCTTCCCCCTCTACGATGCCAACCGTGAGAAACTCAACCCCTTCATCCAGCGTCTGGCCGAGGCCGACCCCGCCATGTACGCCCAGATGGTGCAGTACGGCCGCCGCAACATCGCACTGCTCACCATCGCCCCCACCGGCACCGTCAGCATCTGCACCCAGACCACTTCCGGCATCGAACCCGTCTTCCTGGTCAGCTACAAGCGCCGCAAGAAAATCAACCCCAACGACAAGGATTCCTCCAAACACAAAATCATCAAGGACGAGAGCGGCGACTTCTTCGAAGAATACAATGTGCTGCATCCCAAGTTCATCGATTGGTTGAAAATCAACAAGGGATACACCATGGACCAAATCAACGCCCTCGACGACAGCGAGCTCGACACCCTGGTTCAGCAGTCCCCCTACTATAAGGCCACTTCCGCCGACATCGACTGGGTCAACAAGGTCAAGATGCAGGGCGCCATCCAGAAATGGGTGGACCACTCCATCAGCGTCACCGTCAACATCCCCAAGGAAACTTCCGAGGAAATAGTAAGCACCATATACATGACCGCCTGGGAGTCCGGCTGCAAGGGCTGCACCATCTACCGCGAGGGCTCCCGCAACGGCGTCCTCGTCTCCAAGAGCGAGGCCTGCAAGGACGATGCCCAGTTCGCCGAGCGCAAGGCCCCCAAGCGCCCCAAGAAATTGGAGGCCGAGGTCATCCGTTTCCGCAACGACCGCGAAGACTGGATTGCCGTGGTGGGCATGTACGAAGGCCGCCCCTACGAGATCTTCACCGGCAAGGCCGACAACTTCGTGCTGCCCAAGTGGGTGGAGAAAGGCTTCGTCATCCGCGTCAAGGAACCGGGGCAGGAGCATGCGCGCTACGACTTCCAGTTCCTCGACCAGGACGGCTACCATGTCACCATCGAGGGCCTCTCCCGCATGTTCAACAAAGAGTACTGGAACTACGCCAAGCTCATCAGCGGCATCCTCCGCCACGGCATGCCCATCCCCAATGTCGTGGACCTCATTGGCAAACTCAACTTCGATGTCGACAGCATCACCACCTGGTCCAACGGCGTAGCCCGCGCCCTCAAGCGCTTCATCAAGGATGGCACCGAAACCGGCGAGGTGTGCCCCGACTGCGGCTCCAAAATCATCTACACCGGCGGCTGCAAAAACTGCCCCAACTGCGGCTGGAGCAAGTGCTCATAATCAAGGACATTACTTACATTTGATATCCAGAAAAGGCTCCACTCGCGGAGCCTTTTTCTTTTGGCTCCCGCAGGCGCATTATCTAATGGTCTTAGAAGCGCCACTTTGGCCCCAACTGGTCTTTGGGGTTTCTTACGCCCCCCTCCAGCACGGGAGCAAATCTTAAAAAATGGTTTTTGTGTGCAGAAAAATTTGGAAAGTTCGCGAATTATTGTATTTTTGCACCGAAAAATACTTATATACAATATGAAAGATAATAATACTAATGCTACAGCCACGGCTGTAAAGAAGAAAGGCAACTGGTCCGACCTCTACACGAAAGAGGACTGGCTGGCCGTGTGGATTGGTTTCATCGTCATCATTCTGGGTACACTGGACGTGTTGCTGGGTTGGGATTTCTTCTCGGCCCTCAAGTTCAAGACCTACACCCTCTGGGAGTCCCTCACCCCCGAGCAGCTCGAGAGCGGCAAATACGTCTCCCTCGGCTCGCAGCTCACGGGGGCCTTCTTCGGCAAACTGGTGCTCACCGGCGTGCTCCTGGCCCTCCTCTTCGGCATCGGTGCCAAGCTGATGGGTGAGAAACTCGGCCGCTTCATCCCCGCCTTCCTGGTGCTCTACCTCATCGCCATCGTCGTGCGCCTCATCAGTGCCGAGTACACCCTCAACCGCTACCTCGAATGGGCTTTCTGGGCCCTCTTCGTGGGTCTGCTTATCTCCAACACCATCCGCGTGCCCGAGTGGCTCAAACCCGCCGTCAAGACCGAGTTCTACATCAAGACCGGCCTCGTCATCATGGGCTTCTCCGTCCTCTTCTCCAACATCGCCAAATTCGGCCTCTACGGCCTCGGCATTGCCTGGATTGTCACCCCCATCGTCATCATCTTCATGTGGCAGCTGGGCACCCGTGTGCTCAAGATCGACAACAAGCCCCTGGTCATGACCCTCTCGGCGGCCACCAGCGTCTGCGGCACCTCCGCCGCCATCGCCACCGGCGCCGCCTGCAAGGCCAAGAAAGAGGACCTCTCCCTGGCCGTCTCCATCTCCATCATCTTCACCATCCTCATGATGGTCTTCGAGCCTATGATCATCCGCGCCTGCGGCATGTCGCCCCTGATGGGCGGCTCGCTCATCGGCGGCACCGTCGACAGCACCGGCGCCGTCGTCGTGGCCGGCACCGCCCTGGGCGAGGAAGCCCAGCAGGCCGCCGTTCTGGTCAAGTCCATCCAGAACATCCTCATCGGCTTCATCGCCTTCTTCGTGGCCATCTTCTTCGCCACCCGTGTCGACAACACCGAGAAACGCTCCGTGGGGGCCAGCGAGATATGGGTCCGTTTCCCCAAGTTCATCATCGGCTTCTTCGTGGCTTCGTTGGTGGCCTCTTTCATCATCACCCCCGCCTTCGGCTCCGACCAGGTAGGTGCCATCAACAAACTCCTCGACCAGTACAAGAACTGGGCCTTCGTCCTGGCCTTCACCAGCATCGGCCTCGACACCCACTTCAAGACCATCGTCAAGCAGATGCATGGCGGCAAGGTGCTGTGGCTCTATGTCATCGGCCAGACCTTCAACATCCTGCTCACCTTCTTTGCCGTGTGGCTGCTCCTCTCGGGAGTCCTCTTCCCCATCCCCACCCTCACAATCTAAGGCTCTCTAAGGTATGAAGAAACGTAGTGGCAAGCTCCTGCGCATCGTCACCTGGTGCATGGGCATCGCGGTGGTGCTCTGTGCGCTCTATATCATGGCCAATGGGTTGGGACTGGTGGACAGCCTCGACTTTGGGGCCGGGGCCTACTACTATGCCGACATCCCCGCCTTCGAGCGCTTTGTCAACAACGAGGCCTACCGCTCGCCGGTCCCCACCTGGGTGTGCATCATCCTCTTCTTGGCGTGGGGGTGGCTGATGTACCGCCTGTGGGCGTGGCTCGAAACGCGCAACCAGCGCCACGACCACCCCGCCCACGGCAAGAAATAGGCCTCCCTCCGAAACCCCACATATTAGCGCCGCAGGACCCCCTCCTGCGGCGCTGTATTATATCTCCCTTTCAGGACCCATCAGGCTGGCCCAGACAATAGCCCTATATAGGCCCCGCCTAAACACTCCTGGGTTGGTCTATATCACCCGCCATGAGGGCTTCGAAAACATCTATCGCCTCCGCCACCAATGGGCTGCACATGGCCGTTGGTCTGGATTTGCAATCCAGACCATTGAGTATAAGGATTTTTCAATCCGCAACACCAATGGGTCCCACCCGTTGGATGTTTTGTACTATGTCGTTGGTCCAGCCCCGTTGAGTCCTGTCCAAAGCCTATACAAATGCGAAAGGGCGGCCCCCATGGAGCCGCCCTTTCTGGTCGATTATACGACTATATATGTAGGTTGAGGAACCTATGTTCTGCCGTTGGTCTGGATTTGCAATCCAGACCATTGAGTATAAGGATTTTTCAATCCGCAACAACAATGAATCCCATCCGTTGGATGTTTGTTGCTATGCCGTTGGTTCAGACCCGTTAGTACCGTCCAAAGCCTATACAAATGCGAAAGGGCGGCCCCTTGGGGCCGCCCTTTCTGGTCGATCATACGACTATATTTAAACTATAAGGTCTATAGGATTAATTAGTAGGAGTAGGAGTAGTATTAGCAATTGTTGGCGAGCCTACAACGAAGTGCGCCAGACGCACGTGTGTATATTTGGTCCCGTTTGTTTTATTTGTTACTACAACTGGGTCATCGGGTCCACCATTTTGTCCAAAACTGACATAATTATTCTCTCCTGTGAAATATAAGTTGTGGGCATTCTCGTCTGCGACTAAGAACACGGCTCCAAGAGCCTCACAAACTTCCCATTGGGCTACTGTGAGCGAACTCATATTAGGAGAAGTGCCAAATTGCCTTTGGACTGTAGACTGAAGAGAGGTATACCAAGTGTCGGGCAGAAGAATCAGTCCATGGTAAGTGCCGTTTATCGTTCCTCGAATGGCGTAATTGTTTCCATCAGTAATATGAGTACTATTATCCGTTTTGCCACGATTGAGCAAATAATTCCACTCTGCATCAGATAAGTAGAACCAATCTTCGGCCATCTTACCTGATATTAAGGGACGGCTGGTGGTACCATAGCTAGTTCCGCTGGCCGTTTGTGTCGACTCAAAGTCATAACTGCTTGTGCCCGTTAGGTTTCCCTTGGCAAAGGAAACCCTGGAGGTGGCAGAAACCGAGAAGATGCCACGGCCGAGGTCGCGTGAACCGATATCGATTGAGGCAATCTGGTTGGCCGGCAACGTATGGCCACCTTCTTTATCTTGTTCCAATGTCATAATCACCTGTGGGTCATCGTAAACCGTAACGGTCAGGTTTGTACCGGTGTAGGGAGGAAGCACAATATAGTAAATGCCATCCGCACGGGCATCGTTCACAGTGAGTACGACCGTTTTCTGGGTTCCGCTCATGGTTAATGTGTGGTTGGCAAAGGAGACCGTGCCGCTACCTGCCAGGGGGGCGTTGTTGGATGTAACGGTGATGGTGTGTACAAATACATTGGGGGTCAGCATTACTTTCAGCAACGAGCAGACGTTGTAGAAAGAAAGCTCTGCACCACCACGTCTGTTTGTGGTGGTCTGTGCCACCATCGGGGCGTTAATCACCTGTGCCCCGTTGGCATCTTCCTGGTATGTCTGTGCTGTGGGAAGGGTGATGCCTATGGTGTTGTTGTCTTCCGTTCCAAGTGTTACCGTGGTGGGGTGGTAGATGGCGTTCAGGGTGACGCCAGGGTTCTGCTGACCCATATTAATCCGAAAATGACCCGCGTCACCACTTATGGATGTGAGTCCATATTCCGTTCCGTTGACCCTCACTTGGTCGGTACTCTGCCAACAGGCATAGTTGTCGGCGTTCAGCACTACTTTCTCCGGATTTTGGTAGCGAGAGATGGAGGCACGGACGAACGTTTCGTCTTTCTGGCAGCTGACCATGGACATAAGGGCTGCGCTAAAACCTAAGGCTAAAAAGATTTTTTTCATTTCCTCGACACATTATTAATTAATAAACTCAAAATCATTTTTGAAAATACCGCCATCTGTGGTGTTATCATAGTTTTGGTACTGAGCTGTGCTTCCAGCTGTGGGATTGAATGTTAAGACTTGGTCGGGAGAGTTCGCGAAGCCTTGCTCGACTTTGAAAGCCACAGTCTTGACAGCTGGTGTCAGATACTGTTTTTTTTGATTGTTTTTTACCATATTACTTTTTCCTTATATTATTATTGTTGTATTTATTATTTTGTTGTATTTTATTGCGTGCGACTTCAACACAAACGGCTTGCTCTTTGCTACTCTCGTGGTTCGGGATTGTCTACCCTTCGAAACGAATAATATACTAACTCCATTGGTTTACGCTCATAATGTCGGTTGCCTAGATTTATCCCGATACCGAACCCATTATCAGTGCAAATCACGCTTAGGAATGGAAAAAAATTGCCATAAATAACTTATTAATTTGGTAGTCAGTAATATTCGAATATCTTGTATTATTCTTTCGATTTGCAAAAGTACATCTTTTTTTTAAAATGTCTTCATTTTTTTTGCATATATGTAGTTATTTTTCAGTAGTAAGGGTGTTATTCTTTGAGTTGACCTTTTTTTAACTATAAATATAGACGGCAAAGACCCTTTTCTCAGCGGGTGCGTTCGGTGGTGCCTGGGGGGGTGCGCTTCTTGGGGCAAAACCCAATGCCCAATTGGGTTTACGACCCATGAGGGTTTGTTGCCGTCAGGCCGCGGGGCCTCTTTCGGAGGATGCCCTGTTTCTGTGTCACTCCCCTGCCGGGATGCCTACCAATACGCATGATAATCACTGCACTGCGCCTTCGGCTAGTACTCTTATTTAGTATTATGAGTCGGGGGCAGGTGAGTGCCCCGACTGTTAAATCATGCCAGTGTGCAATAAATCTGCCATCGCTGCGTTATGTAGGCTCTACAGTAGTTTATCACGAAAGTACACAACTAACATCCACATCTATGTCCGATACCTACGTCAGCGAACCCATGCGCACGGTGCCTGAGAAATATAAGTCGCCGGCTCAGCAAACTATCTTCGAAACCCTCACCGCGCTCGACATCCCCTTCCTGCGCGTCGACACCGGCGACGGCACCACCATGGAGGCCTGCATCCCCATAGGGGCCAAACTGGAGAACCCCGTCATCAAAACGGTCTTCGTCACCAACCGCCAGCAAACACGCTTCTGGCTCTATATCATGGCCCCCGACAAACCTTTTGTCACCAAGGAGTTCTGTGCGGCGTTGGCTATTCCGCGCGTGTCCTTTGCCTCGGAGGAACACCTTGTCGCCATGATGGGTACGCCCCATGGCGCCACCACGGTGTTGGCGTTGGTCAACGATAAGGACCACTGCATACAGTTGGTCATCGACAGACCCATCGCCGAGTCGCAGTTTATCTCTTGCACCGACGGCACCAACACGGGCTTCGTGCGGCTGCGGATGGAGGACCTGCTGTCCAAATATCTGCCCCACACCGGTCACAGCCCCGTCATTATCCCCATCGCTTAATCCATGGCCCGGTCCGCCCACCACCTCCTCCGCCCAAGCCCCTGCCCTAATCCCTTTATCCTCCACAGCCAATGCCGTATCCTGCCCCCACAAAGATCCTTTATAGGCGTAGTTTTGCCCTGTCCCGTCGCCAACATCCTTTTTCGGCAACCTATTCCGGAAGCCCCGTTAGGCTTCCACTTCTGTCGTTGTGTCTAATGGTTCGAAAGCGATTTTTCATCGCCTCGAATAGATAATTATCGGTTTAAGACTATTATTTGGTTTACTTATTATGGATAAATATAACCTAAGTAAATAATAATACAAATGTAATATAAATAGCCAACCTGGAGCAAGGTTGTTACAGATAGGTTTTTTGAGGCAAAAGCGTCGTTGGATGGGCTCCTGTGGGTGCGGCCTGCCGTAGGCAGGCCGCACCATCAGGGTAGATCTGAGGCCTTAGCGGGGGCTCTGTATTCCAAATACGGTTCAAAAGCGAAGAAGATAGTTAAAGATTGTTAAATATAGGCCGGTTTTGTAACATTTTGCCCATTTCTGCAACTAGTATTAGTGAGAAAAGAAAATAATGACGCACAAAGAAAAGATAGAATACTACCAGGAGCTCATCTCGCGCTATCGGGGAATCATCTTCAGGGTCTGCCGTATTTATGGCAGCGGCGATGCCGAGTTTATGCGCGACCTCTACCAAGAGGTGTCTGTGGCTTTGTGGGACAGCCTGGAGGGCTATCAGCACCGTAGCGAGGAGTCGACATGGGTGTGGGGCGTGGCGCAGAAGACCGTCCTCTACCAGATGCGGAAGAAGAAAATAGAGTCCGCCTTTGTGCAGACCGGACTGCCGGAAGAAGTGTATGAAGAGCCAGCCAATAGTGGGCCCGACATAGAGGAGCTCTACAGTGCTATCGCCCAGCTGCAGGCCGATGAACAGCTGCTGGTGACGCTGCGCCTCGACGACAAAAGCTACAAGGAAATAGCCACCCTGCTGGGCCTCAACGAAGGGGCACTACGCACCCGATATACCCGCATATTGCAGCAGCTCAGAAAGATAATGGCTGTTGACAACAAATAGAAACCTTAGTACACTTTAGTAGTCATTATAGATTTGAACGACATGGAAGAAGATTTTTTGAAACAATACCAAGCGGCATGGAAGCAAGACGCTGACCGTTTGCTCGACAGGGTGGCACCCCCGGTGGAGGAGCTCCTGGCCGAAATAGAACGCCGCGAGCGTCAGCGCCGCAGCCGCCGCACGGCCTTCCTCAGCGGCATTGCCGCCATGGTGGTGCTGGCGGTGGCCCTGTTTTTCGTCATCCGGCCGGCCTCCCAACCCGTAGCCCCCGCGGTGGCCGCCAATACCGAGGGGCAGCAGCCCTCACCAACCGACGGTATGGCCATCGGAGGGGGTGCCGACACCCTCTCGATGCCCCAAGCACGCCCTGCTTTGTTGCAGCCTTCCGCCACCGAAGCCGACAGGGCCATGGCTGTGCCTCATCCGCAGTCGGCCCCGGCCAACCACCACGCCGACGCTGCCAAGCCTGGGGTGCCCGACCAATATCGCGACAGCCGTGGGGCGGTGTCCAATTTCGAGGTGGCTTACTTGGATGAATATCACCTCGATAGCGTCCACAACGTTCCTGCCACCATCATCACGGCTAGGGACAGTGCCACATGGGAGTGGCTGAGGACGCAGTTTGCCCTTGCCCCCGAGGCCGCGGGGCGTGGCGAGGAACGCTTCGAGCAACGTAGTTCGCTGCCGTCGGCCCTGCCAGCCACCTCCTTCGGTCTCGACACGGACACCGACAGCTACCTCCTGGGGGTGCTGCCCCATGACCAGGCCATCGTGGTTATACGGTATGAGGCGTTGCCCGATTTGCTCGACCGCCCCCGCATACCCACCAACTATGTCGAAAACGACACCCTTCTCCCTCATAAGCCCCACCGTGCCAAACAGAAAATGCCCGAGGAGAACGAGAAGATGCCTAACCGGCACAACGTCAGAGTGGAGACCCCTACCTACTACCAGGCTATCACGCCTTCGGGTCAGCCAATCAATGGTTACCGACGCTAGGTCCATTGCGTGACAAACCTCTGTGGCATTTCCTAAACAGTGGCAGGTGCCCTCAAGTATGAACAGTTATTAATTCAATTATTCACTAAACCACTAAATTTTTAATTGTATGAAAAAGTTTTTTGTTCTTGCACTGATTTCGCTGATTGCTATTTCCAGCGTTTCGGCCCAGTACCGTCCCAAAAAGATGCCCCGCAGCAAGCACCGCACCAGTTCCAGCAGCTCTAGCTCCACCAGCGAGATTTCGCTTGGCGTGGGCTACATGACCACGGGCAATCTCATCAACTTCATAGAGAGCATGAAGCAGGCCCAAGACAACGTCAACTCCCATAGCGACAACATGAACACCAAAATGGCAGTCTTCGGACCCGCCATTACGGCACAGTATCTCTATAGCCTTTCCGAACACGTGAGCATCGGTGCCGGGGTGGTATACCAACAGGCCACCGGGGTGCAGTCCATTTTGAGCGATATGGCTGGCGGTATGCCAGACCCCACGGGTGAAGCCCCAGCGCCCTACGTCTTCAAGGGCAATTACATCACGCTCATTCCTACGGCCAAGTTCTACTGGTTCAACCGAGAGCATTTTGCCATGTACACGCGTCTGGCCATCGGCGGCACCTACCGCATGGAGAGCATCAACGGGGAAAGCGACAACAGCTTCATGGTCAACGGCCAGCTCAGCCCTGTCTGCGTGGAGTTTGGTGGCGAGCATTTCCGCGTGTTCCTCGAAGAGGGCATTGGTGCCAACGGCTCGGGCTTTGGCGGTTTGAAGTACTCCTTCTAGCAGAGCCCTCCCGCATCCCGTATGCTGTAATTCTGTCCCCAAATACCTATTGCACCCTGAGGAGCCCCCCCAGTCCGGGAGGCTCCTTTTGTGTCGTGGTGGAAGTAAAAAGTTGCTATTTTGCTAAAATATCGTATATTTGCATTTCTTTGACATGGTTTGAGGAAAGAAGAATTTATTGATAATTAATAATATAATAACATGAAAAAGTTCTTTACCAAAGCAATTCTTGCCCTGGCACTTCTCGTTGCCCTGCCCGGCATCAGCCGCGCCGACGAGGGCATGTGGCTTCTGAACCTCATCGGCAAGAACTATGCCGACATGCAGAAAGCCGGTTTTAAACTCACCCCCGAGGACATCTACAGCATCAACCAAAGCTGCATCAAGGACGCTATTGTGGGCCTTGGCAACGACGGCCGTTACTTCTGGCACTTCTGCACCGGCGAGATTATCTCCGACCAGGGTCTTGTCAGCACCAACCACCATTGCGGCTACGGCAAGATTCAGGAGCACTCCACCGTGGCACACGACTATTTGCGCGACGGTTTCTGGGCCTATAGCAAGGACCAGGAGCTGCCCAACCCCGGCCTCACCGCCTCTATACTGGTGCGCGTGGACGACGTGACCGCCCAGGTGCTTGCCACCGTCAACGACGAGATGACCGAGGAGGCCCGCGCCGAAGCCATCGGCAAGATCAGCGAAGCCCTTGTTGCCAAGGGCAAGGCCGAGAACCCCGGCTGCGAGGCCAGCGTCCGCCCCATGTTCAACGGCAATCAGTTCTTCCTCTTCATCCACCGCATCTATAAGGATGTCCGCCTCGTTGGGGCTCCTCCTTCGAGCATGGGTAAGTTTGGTGGCGACACCGACAACTGGATGTGGCCCCGCCATACGTGCGACTTCTCCCTCTTCCGCATCTACACCGCCCCCGACGGCAGCCCCGCCCCCTATGCCCAGGAGAACGTGCCCCTGAAGCCCAAGCACCACCTGCCCGTCAGCATCAAAGGCATACAGGATGGCGACTTTGCCATGGTGATGGGTTTCCCCGGCACCACCGACCGCTTCCTCACTTCCTACGGCCTCGAAGAGACCATGAACATCACCAACAAGCTGGTCTATGAGATCCGCAGCGTCAAAATCGGTGTCCTGCGCGAACAGATGGCTGCCAGCCAGGCCACCCGCATCAAGTATGCCTCCAAGTATGCCTCCTGCTCCAACTACTGGAAGAATGCCCACGAGGCCAATATCGCCCTCAAGAAGCTCGACATCATGTCCGTCAAACGCGGCATCGAGAACGAGTACCGCGAGTGGGCCAAGGGCCACGACATGAAGTACTCCCGCGCCCTGGGCCGCATCCAAGACGGCTACGCCGTCCGCGCCACCTACCAGGAGGCCAGCCAGTATGTGGTGGAAGGCCTGCTGTCGGGTCCCGAACTGCCATGGCAGGGCTTCCGCGCCGGCCGCACCATACTGACCGCCAATGAGCGCTTCGGCCAGGATGCCTCCCACATGCAGGGTGTCTATGCCAATCTCACCAAGAGCATGGCCTCTTTCTACAAGGACTACGATGTGGCCACCGAGAAGAAACTCATTGCCGCTCTCTTCAAGTATGTCTATGAGAACATGAATAAGAACTATATGCCCGAGTTCCTCAACGAGGCTTGCTGCAAGTTCAAGGGCGACTGGACCAAGTATGCCGAGACCCTCGTGGACAAGTCCATCTTCCGCGACCAGGCCACCTTTGAGAAGTTCATGAAGAACCCCAAACTCAAGACCATCGAGAAGGACGGCATCTATCTGACCGGCAAGGCCATCTACGATGCTTATGTGGCTATCAACCAGAATGTGCCCAAGGCCAGCAGCGACGACCTCAACCGCGGCAAGCGCGACTTTGTGGACGGCATCCTCCGCATGAACGACGGCAAGAAGCTGATGGCCCCCGACGCCAACAGCACCATCCGCCTCACCTACGGCAATGTCAAGTCCTACCGTCCCCGCAATGCGGTCTCCTATGACTATTTCACCACCATGGAAGGCGTGATAGAGAAGGAAGGCCCCGTGGGAGGCGAGTTCGAAGTGCCCGCACGTCTCAAACAGCTCTATATGGCTAAGGACTTCGGCCAGTATGCCAATGCCAACGGCGAGCTGCCCACCTGCTTCATCACCACCAACGACATCACCGGCGGCAACAGCGGTAGCCCCGTGATGGATGCCAACGGCAACCTCATCGGCCTGGCCTTCGACGGCAACAGCGAGGCCATGTCTGGCGACATCGACTTCGAGGAGAACCTGCAGCGCTGCATCTGCCTCGACACCCGCTACATGCTGTGGGTTATCGACAAGTACGCCGGAGCCCAGAACCTCATCGACGAGATAACTATCGTCAAGTAGTCTGCCTCTAGGATATATATATAAATAGCCAGGGCCGCCCGTTGGGCGGCCCCGGCTATTTTGGTTAGAATGGGTGGGCGGGAATGGTAAATAGGGTTGATGGTGGTTGCCGTTGGGCTAAAGGGCTAGGGTTAGCGGCTGTCCTGTCTCTATGTCGCGTCCCTGCCGGGACGCCTTCCGGTGGTACGGATGGTCACCGCACTGCGCCTACGGCTTGTACGGTGTTATTGAGGTCTCACCCCTCCGGGGTGGAGCTTTCGGTTGTATAATTGTCCATGATTTGATAGGCTTATATAATTGATCTATAATATTATTCTATTATTCTACGTTGTCAATGGTCTGCCTGTTGATCAATTCTGTTTGAACAACTCTTTTTCTAACAAGGAATAGACATATCCTGAACTCTGAAAGTAAAGATTGGACAATGGATGAAGCAGGGCTTTGTAGGTATTGGAACTATAAACTGCATCAACTGCACAAGGCAATGTGTATTGGTTGCGGTCAATCAGCAACTGTATTATGTCGGAGGTGATACCCTCGGTCATATACTTGAATTCCTGTTCAGTTACATTCATAAGGCAGTAATTTTTCTATGGCTTTTTCCGTGCAGAAAGCATATTGGAAGGTGATGCCTTTCATGTACTTCAACCTGCGAAGGAATTCTTTCTTATCAATGTTTCCCTCACGAAGATTACGTATTTGAAGACCCACACGGTCGTTGGCTATCGGGCCGTAAACCACATCGTAAGGGTGTGCGAATGGCGGGATAAAGGTCTCGTCGCGATTAAGATATACAAAGTCAGCCCACGCTTCGGTGTATCCGTCGAATGATTGATATGACAACGTTCCGTTTTTGGTCAGTTGTTCGTCAAAGCTATAGGTGTTGACGATAGGCTCGCCTCCGAAGATATCCACTCTGGCCATGGCAATTCTCATCGCTTGGCTTTTGTCGGCAGAGAGGTAGAAGGCTTGGCCGAAGTCTTTGTAAGGGTTGCACTGTGCAAGGTCGATGTGGACCACCTGCAAATTGGAGCCGTGATAGAGTGTAATCATAGTGTGCCTCCCATTCTGCGGCAATAGGCTGAGAGGTCGCGCACATTGGATGCAAACGACTGCGTGTGCAGATAGTCATACTGACGATCAAAAAGTTCTAAAGCCTTATATTGGCTCAGATACTTTGCAGCCTCCGAGGTCGTGATCCCATAATGCTCTGCGAACTCTGCAATAAGCGCCACTATATATTGAGCCTTGTCCGATGCCATTGTTTGATATGTTTTATATGATAACGCGATTATTCTGTTTTTCGTATGTGTGCTTGTGATTAATCCCACCTTTTTCAACGGGGCATGAACGTAAAAAGAGGATGCCTCAAAACTTTTGAGACACCCTCTCTTTATATTCAGCGAGGTGTTAGAACCGGATGCCGTAGTTGATTTACTGCTGGGGCACTACGCAGCAGAGCACCAGGTCTTCTTTGGAGTCGTTGATGATGGCGTGGCTGTGGCCTTTGGGGCAGTAGTGGATGTTGCCCTCGTCCAGCGTGAGGGTCCTGCCGTCGAAGAGGGCGATGCCGCAGCCTTCCAGCACCATGATGATTTCGCTGCTGTCGTCATGGGTGTGCAGGCCTACGGAGGAGCCGGGGGCCAGCTTGACCCGCATCACTTTGTTCAGGTCGTCGTTGAAGGAGCGCACGTAGGCAAGGCCTTTGCCGCCCCGCATGCCGTCTTGGACTTTCTCGGGCAGGGTGTCGAAGTCGATGACGCCGATGACGCTGACGTTGGGCTGAGCCTCTTCGAGCAGCTGTGTGCTGTCGGAGGTTTGGCTGGGTTGGGGGTTGCTTTTGCAGCCGGAGAAGGCACACATGGCGGCCACTGCCAGCATCAGGGCCAGAAATTGGAAACTCTTTTTCATTGTGGTGTTATCTTTTTAGGTCGTTAAAGGTCTTTGGGGGTATAGATGGCGTTCCACCAGGAGGGGTCGTCCTGCAGCCAGCGGTTGAACCAGGCCACCATGGTGTTGATCCACAGCTGCCGCTTGTTGAAGTCCATGATGCCGTGGTTTTCGCCCTCCACCATCACAAAGGCGGTGGGGACGCCTAGGAGCTTGAGGGCGGTGTACATCTGGATAGACTCGCCAATGGGTACGTTGGTGTCCTTGGTGCCGTGGGTGAAGAGCAGGGGCTTGTGGATTTTGTCGGCATTGTAAAGCGGGGAGCGGTCGACATAGAGGTCTTTGCGCGTCCAAGGGTAGGAACCCGCGGCACTGACCTCGCTGTAGCTGTAGCCCCAGTAGCCCTCGCCCCAGTAGCTGGTGTGGTCGGAGATGCCGGCATGGCTGATGCCGGTGGCGAAGAGGTCGGTCTTGGTGAGCAGCAGCTGGGTCATGAATCCGCCGTAGGAGGCACTCACGCAGCCGATCTTTTCTTTGTTGACCCAAGGGTTGCGGGCAAACCACTCGGTGGCCTCGATGATGTCTTCGGCGATGCCCTCTCCCATGGTGTTCACGTGGCGTGCACCCCATTGTTGCCCGAAGCCGGAGGCTCCGCCGGGGTTGACGACCAGCACGATGTAGCCGTTGGCGTTCCAGTAGTGGGCGGGATAGTGGCTGCCCCCGCCGAAGCGGCGGGCCGTGGGGCTGCAGCCACCATAGTAGTGCACGATGACGGGGTATTGCTTGTTCTTGTCGAAATGGGCGGGCAGGTAGTAGTGGCCGGAGATGGGGTAGCCGTTTTTGCTCATGAACTGGTATCCCTGGCAGGTGCCGAGGTCTATCTGTGCCATGCGGTCGGCATTGATGTTGTCTATTTCTTTGACCTGCAGACGGTTTTTCTTGCCCAGGGTGAGCTGGTAGAGGCGGTCGGCGGTGCAGGCACCGCTGCCGTAGTAGAGCAGGGTGGAGCCGTTGGCGGCCAACGAGGCGGTGGTGATGACCTCGCAGGGTTGCTGCACTTGGCTGATGGCGTAGCTGTTGAGGTTCATCTGGTAGAGGCTCACGGAGTCTTTGTTCTCAGCAATGAGGAAGCACTGGCCCCCTTCGGAGAGCAGTACTTGCTTGATGGAGGGGTCGAAGTTGCGCGTGAGGGGCTGCACGTCTTTGGTGTCGGCATCGAGGAGGTAGAGCTGGTAGTCGAATTCGTTGGGGATCAGCTCTTCTGGCAGGGTGCATCCGATGCGGTTGAAGGCTTCGGCACTGGCGGTGACCAGAAGTTTGTGGGTGCCGGGGATGAAGTCCATATTGATGAGGAAGCCGTCTTCGCGCACCAGGGTGTCCACCTGCAGGGTGTGCAGGTCCATGCGGCACACCGTGGTCAGCGAGGTGGGTCGTTGGGTGAGGCGGCTGCGGTTGATGCCGAACACCATATAGCGGCCGTCGGAAGAGAGGTCGTAGACCCATACGTGCTTGTTGCCGAAGGTCAGGGGCTGCATCACGCCGCTCGCAAGGTCTATCTTGGCGAGGCGATTGCGGTTGCGGTAGTTGGGCTGGCGGTCGTCGGGGACCAGTATTTCGTATACGTCTTTCTCTTTCTGGGGGCCTTTGACCTCTTGGCTGATGATGAGGTAGTCCTCGGTGGGCGACATATACACCGACCCTTCGGGCAGGTCGCTGTAGAGCAGGGCGGTGGCCCCACTTGCCGGGTCTACGGCATAGAGCTGCCGTTTGCCATCTTCTTTGCGGATGGAGAGGTATTTGTCGCTTCGGGGCATCCACTGGTAGAAGTCCTTCACGGCCACCTCCTGTCCTGTGGTCATATCTTTCACGGCCACTTCGTAGTGGGTTGAGCCATCGGGATTGAACCAGCTCTTGCCCAGTCGGGCATATCTGCCGCTATGCGAAAGGCTTACGCCAGCATAGTGGCGCATCTCCATGTTGTCGGCCAGCGAGAAGGGACGCTTGCTGCCTTCGGCCATGGGCGAGAGGGACAGACGGGTGCTGTCCGCTGTCTTCAGTTCTACCGCGAGGGCTGCGGTGTCGGCCATATAGCGGATGGCCACGCGGTAGCGTCCGGGCTGGTAGCCCTGCTCGCCACGGGTCTCCTTGCCGTTCACCAGCACCTTGAAGTGTTTGGGTCCTTTCACTTTCACCTCCACCTTGGCATATCCCTGCACGCTGAAGGTGAAGCCCGCCAGGTAGAGCTCTACCTGGGCAGAGTCAGAAAGGGTGGGGGCGGCCGCGAGGTCCATCAGGGGGGCTTTCCAAAGGGCCTCGGTGGCCAGGTGGGTTTCCAGCAGCATCTCGTTGCTGTATTTCTTCTGGGCCGCATCCACACTGTCTATCATCAGCGGCTGTTGTATGCGGTAGGGGCCGCAATGGCGCACTTGTTCGACTTTCACCGACTGGGCCATTGTGGCTGTTGTCAACAGGGCAAAAAGTGTGATAATAAATGCTTTCATGTTAGTATAATGTGTTTTCTTATTTTTGCTAATAGGGCTCAATAATGATTGGGATGAGGCTGTTCTCCCCGTGGTCTAGGCGGCGAAATCGCGGATGCTGCATCTCACCACATGGGATATAGGATGAAGCTAGCCGTGCCCTTTGTTCCTGGGTTGGGGACCTATGGCCGCCACGTTCGGGCATCTTTCATATTTCCCATACTACTACTGAGCGGTATTTCTCTTTCAACCGCTGTAAGGCAATCGGATTTCTCATTCCTTTTGCCGGTGGGGTAGAGGCTATCCCTCCCCAAAGGGCAATAGCACAACGGCGGTCTGCGATATTGCTTTGGCTCTGTGCGGGCTGGACCCGACAAGCTGTGCAAAGCAGACGCTGCGTTGCGGCTGGGCAACGTTGGGGAGGGATATAGGTGTAGGTGCCTTTTTTACACGCAGGTGTATCCGCCGTCCACGGGGAGTGCCACGCCAGTCACATAGCGCGACTCATCCGCAGCGAGGAACACCACGGCAGTATCCAGTTCGCCTTCTTCGCCATAGCGCTCCATCGGGATGGTGGACTTGGCATAGTTGGTGAAGTACTCGGTGGTAAGGGTTTCGCGGGTGAGGGGCGTCATGAAGTAACCCGGGCAGATGGCATTGACCGTAATGCCGTATTTGCCCCACTCGGCAGCCAGGGCCCTGGTGAGATTGACAACACCGCCTTTGGCTGCGTGGTAAGGCGAAGCTGGAGCGATTTTGTTGCCTACCAACCCATACATGGAGGCGATGTTGATGACTCGTCCGTAGCCGTTGGGGATCATGGATTTCTTGGCCACGGTGCGTGCCACCCGGAAGGTGCCAAAGAGGTCCACCTGCATTTCGTTTTCGAACTGCGCGTCGGTGATGTCCTCGGCAGGGGCCACGGCACCAGTGCCGGCATTGTTGACCACGATGTCGATATGTCCGAGTTTGGCGATGGCTTCGTCCACCATCTTATCCACGGCAGCCGTATCGGTGATGTCGCATTGCAGCGGCAGCACTTTCACGCCATAGGCCGATTCAATCTCTTTCTGCACCTCGATCAGTTTGTCGAGTCTACGTGCAATGATAACGAGGTTGGCTCCCTGCTGGGCCATGGCTTTGGCCATTTGAACGCCTAATCCGCTGGAACATCCGGTGACCAATGCCACCCTTCCGCTTAAATCAAATAGTTGTTTCATGAATTTGTAATATTTGTTTATTGTAACGATTAGCAAATAAAGGTGAAATGATAGAGGCTCGGAGAGCCTTGCGCCCTCACGTGATGTGTGGAGTGTTGTATGTTATGTGATTAGTGCTTTGATACATCCGGTGAATGTATTCGATAGCAAAGCGGTGAATATGACGCGCTCGATTTCTGTCATTGTATTCCTTTTTTTCACCAAAATGGGAATGCAAATTTACTAAATAATTCTTATTTGACAAAAAAAATCGTCTTTCCCGCCTAGAATACTGAAATAATGTAGCGGAGCAGGTGGGGTGAATAGCAGGTTCTTTATAGTAGGGGACGGGGGAACAAAAAAAGGATGCTCCCGTGCGGAACATCCTTTGTGGTGTTGGGCATCGTGATTACAGTCCCAGATACTTCTCGAAAAACTCCCTCAACCTCTTGATGACGGACGTTTTGACATAACTGCGATTGCCGCCGCCGCAAAATCTCGACATTGCCGGTAGTATCTTGTCGATGTCGGTGCCGGTGGTTCTCAACTGACCGTCTCGGAATGCATTGCTGATGTACTTCTTGGTCTCCGCCGTCTTCAACCGTTCTTCCTTGATGATGGCCAAAAGGTCTTCCTCCCTCTTCTGTTTCACATATTCCTCCCACGCCCCATTCACATCCTCTTCGGTATTGACGGTCTCGATGAAACTCTCGATGAGTTCCTTCTTGCTGCGAAGGTTCATACTTGCACCGATGGCTTTCGATATGCTCACCAGTATTTCTTTGTTTTTGCAGTTGCTGTCGTGATATTGCTGCACCAGCATCAGGATGTAGTCGATGTTTATCTCCACCTGACGGATGAGTTCAGTCTCGAAGATGAGGTCGTCGTTGATCACCTCCTTATCCACATAGGTTTTCTTCCGCCATTTGTCCCTCAAATCGAGGTAGTGGGATTGGTAGTCCTGCATCTGCCCGTCGGTGAGCAGTTCCTTGCCGTCGAACTGGTCGAATGCTTGCAGTACGTTGATGGACTTCAACAGACTTCCGAACAGCCCGATGAACCGTCTCTCTTCCTGTTCGCCCATCGCCGGACGGCCGTCGGGGAATTCACTCATCAGCTGTTGTACCAGTTCCGAATATCCATAACAGTGCTTGCCATTCGGGGTGTCATATCCGTCGTAGTAGGAGTTGAAGTCTTTCAACAGGACGATACTCGCTGCATCTTTGTCGCCGAACAGTGCGATTGCATCGTCGGTCTCCTGCTGCAGGTTTCGGAAACAGACGATGTTGCCGAAAGTCTTGATGCTGTTGAGTATTCGGTTGGTGCGACTATAACTCTGTATCAGTCCGTGCTGACGTAGGTTCTTATCCACGAACAGGGTGTTCAGCGTGGTTGCGTCGAAACCCGTGAGGAACATATTGACCACAATCAACAAATCCACCTGACGGTTCTTCATCCTGAGCGAAAGGTCCTTGTAGTAGTTCTGGAACCGCTCGCTGCTGGTGTCGTACTTGGTGCCGAACATCTGGTTGTAGTCCTTGATGGCGCCGTCGAGGAAATCCCTGCTCTGTTGGTCGAGGTTGGTGGTGCTTTCGGGGTTCTCTTCCGCTAGTATGCCGTCATTCTCCTCCTCGTTTGCTGCATAAGAGAAAATGGTCGCCACCTTCAACCGCTGTGGTTCAGGTAGTGCCGCCTGCTGCCGCTTGAACTCGTTGTAGTACGCCTTCGCCATGGGGATGGATGCCACGGCAAACATGGCATTGAACCCGAGTAGTCTTTGATTTATCTTCTCTTCCTTCACTTCTTTGCCACGTCCTGCACTCGCCACCTCGCCGATGTTTTGCAGGGCTCGGAACGAGTAGTAGGATGTCCGCTTGGTCTTTTGGTCGAAGTGCTCGAGGATGTATCTCACCACCTCTTCCACACGCTCGGGTGCGGCCATCGCCCGCTCTCGGTCTATAGCCGAAATCTGCTTGTCTTGGATGCCCTCCTTTTGCTCCACGGTATTCACGTAGTCGATACGGAACGGTAGGACATTCTCGTCGTTGATTGCATCGACGATGGTGTAGGTGTGCAGTTTGTCGCCGAAGGCCTGCTGGGTGGTTTTGAGTTGTATGTTGCCGCCCGTGCTTGCATTGGCTGCAAAGATGGGCGTTCCGGTGAAGCCGAACAGATGGTATTTGCGAAAATTCTTGGTGATGGCCGTGTGCATCTCGCCGAAGTTGCTGCGATGACACTCGTCGAAGATGATGACCACGTGCTTCTGGAATATCTCGTGCCCCTTGTTCTTCTGCACGAAGATGGACAGTTTCTGAATGGTGGTGATGATTATCTTGTAATCGTGGTATGCACCGTTCTTGTCCTTGTTTTCCAACTGCCGTTGCAGTACCGCCGTCGATGAGTTGCTGTCCGCCGCCCCTTCCTCGAAACGGTTGTACTCCTTCATCGTCTGGTAGTCGAGGTCTTTTCTATCCACCACGAATAACACCTTGTCGATGAAGTCCAGCCGTGATGCCAATTGTGCCGTCTTGAACGAGGTGAGGGTCTTGCCACTGCCTGTGGTGTGCCAGATGTATCCGCCGCCCTCAATCTTGCCGTACAGCTTGTAGTTGTTCGCTATCTTGATACGCTCGATGATACGTTCCGTGGCCGCTATCTGGTACGGTCTCATCACCATCAACATCCGTTCGCTGGTGAAGACACAATACTTGGTCAGGACGTTCAGCAAGGTGTGCTTCGAGAAGAATGTCTTGGTGAAGTCGATGAGGTCGAGGATGGGTTTGTTGTTACTGTCCGCCCAGAACGACGAGAACTCAAACGAGTTGCTGGTCTTCTTCGATTTGTTCCGTCCGCCCTGCTGCTGCTCATTGATGTGGTTTGCTCGGGTGGTGTTGGAATAGTATTTGGTGTTGGTGCCGTTGCTGATGACGAAAATCTGTACATATTCGTACAATCCACATCCCGCCCAGAACGAGTCCCGCTGATAACGGTTTATCTGGTTGAACGCCTCCTTCAGCTGCACACCACGCCGCTTCAGTTCGATATGCACCAACGGAAAACCATTGACCAAGATGGACACATCGTATCGCGCGTCGTGAACGCCGCCGCCCTCCTCGTATTGGTTGATGACTTGCAGATAGTTGTTGTGGATGTTCTTTCGGTCGATGAGGTAGATGTTCTTGCTCTCGCCTGTGTCGGTCTTCAACACTTGTATGAAGTCTTCCTGTATCTTGACGGTCTTTGCCTCGATGCCGTCGTTCTTGTTTGCTATGTTTTCGCCAAAGAAACGCTCCCATTCTGCATCGGTGAAGGTGTAGTGGTTCAGTTTCTCCAACTGCACACGAAGGTTATCTACCAAGTCCTTCTCCGTGTGGATGGGTAGGTATTCGTATCCTTGTTCGGTGAGGGTCTTGATGAAGTCTTTTTCAAGAGCCGCCTCGCTCTGGTATTGGGTAGGTGCCCCAAACGCCGACACATACTCGCTGACTACGGTGTACTCCTCGTTTTCTGCTATAATGTTATATTGGGTCATATATTGTGTTTTTTTCAGCTTTCAACAAATTCCGGCATTTCCGGCATTTCCGGCATTTCCGGCAATTCCGGTTTCTCCGGTCATTCCGGTCTCTCCGGTTAATCCGGTTCCTCCGGTTATTCCGGTTATTCCGTGCTCCCGGGCATCCCGGTCCCGCCGGCTTTCAGAGCTGCCAGCTCCCCTCTCAGGCTTGCCACCTCAGCCCGCAGCCGGTCTATCTCTTCCTGTTGACGTTCGATGGTCTCCTTTTGTGTCCTTCTGTGATCTAGGCGTGCCGCCGTCATGCGCTCGCGTATGCCGCCCTGCTCCACAAACTCGCGGTCTTTCCTTGCTATAAACGAGCACAACGCCCTGTCCACCATGTGGCAGAGGCAGATGGCGCAGTTCGCCATCTCCTCGTCGCTCCAGCGGTCGAAAAAGGGCATATAGGCCTCCACATCGCTATGCTTTTTGGCAAAGGTCCTCAGGCGGTCGAACCGCTCTTTGTTGCCGGTGGCCCATTCGGCGATATGGTGGTGGGTGAGGTAGTCTTGATAGTCCTCCAGCAACTCCTTATTGCTGCCGCGGGCGACGCCCAGCAGCTTCAGTTCCGTCTCTGTGCTGGTCTGCCCGTCGGTGCACCCTTCGGCGATGTTCTGCTTGATGCTGCGTGCCGCCTGCACCATCTGGTCCACGGTGCGGTCGCCATAACGTGGCAGAAACCGCTCGCAGAACCGTTTGGTCAGCTGCACCAGCACCTCGCTCTTGCGGTAGAAATGCAGCGTATGATAGACGGTAGGCTTCCGCAGGGTGCTGGGCAACCCGTCGTCATAGCGTTGCAGCTCAATTTTTTTCTTGCCTTCTTCCATGCCTTTATTTTCTTTTGAAGGTTAGTAATTTATCCCTATAATATTCGTATTGCTGCCGCCGGGCCTCAATCTCCGCCGGAAGACCTTGGGAAAGGTCGTTGATGAGGGTGTCGAAACGGTCGAGAATATCGACTATTTGTTGTTGCTCGGATAATGAAGGTACTGGGATAGGTATTTTGTTCAGATTGTCTTGGGTCAATTTTGGTTGTGCTCCTGCACTAATCCATAAAGATAGGTCAATACTATTGAGATAATACTCAACATATTTTCTCGTGGCTCTTTCTTCAAATTGAAGAATATGTGCGTGGTTATTCACCCAAGTTTTACCGTGGATACTAAATGCTATTGGATATGTTCTAGTCAAAAGATTTGCACCATCTTCGGAAACAAGTAAAAAATCACCATCGAATAAATAATCTTTCACATAATCAACAATGCCTGATGCTCCATAGTATGGGATTACCCCTGCTATTCTGTTGCTTGCTGTGATTGGTTTTCTTTTTCTATCAAGATTATTATACACCTCTCCCAGTTTCTTCCATTCCACATCCGTTCTGCCTTCAAAGGACAGTAGGGTATCACGGTAATAGTTGTATTGTTGTTGTCTCGCTTGCAGCTCAGCTTGTAGTTCCGTTTGCAGCTCCGCTGCATATACCGCGAAGCGGTCGAGAATATTTACTATCGCCTCTTGTACGGGTAATGGGGGAAGGGGTATTTCAAGGTCCTCTATTACACTTCCATCAAGAGTCGGTATTCCTGCCTTTCTGACTTTTGACATAAGGGTATGCTCTATTGTTTGGAGATAGTAATAGATGTATTTCCTAGAAAGGACAGATGATTGAGACAGACAGAAACATCCGTCAGATGACCAGAACTTTTCCTTTGAAAAACCCACTGTACCTGCGGATGCACCAACATTTATTATCATTGTAGTATTATCCGCCCGATTATATTCATCATAGAAACCAATTGGTTCAATACCCCCGTGAAACACCTTAAACTTACCATTAGATGATAACTGGGATTTTGTCAGTCTCTTTCCACGTAGGACAGAACAAATGTTCCCCAACTTCACATACTCCACCCCATCAGGACAATATTGCTGTATCAGTTCGTCAATCTTGCCCATAACTATAACTCCTTAATGATTTTGTCAATCTGTGCCCTCAACTCGTTCTCGTGGGTCACTATCTGCTCAATCCGGGCATTCAGTTCCACGATATCCACCTTCTCACGGGTGTCCTCCTGTTCCACGTAGGTGGATACCGACAGGTTGTAGTCGCCCTTCGCTATGGTGTCGTTGCCCACCAGGCGGCACTGGTACTGCACGTCCTTACGGTCGGCGAATAGTTGCACGATGTGGGCGATGTTTTCGGGGGTGAGTTTGTTGTTGTTCGTTATCTTCACACACTCCTTGCTGGCGTCGATGAAGAGGGTGCTGTTGTCTTTCTTTGCCTTCTTCAACACCATAATGCAGGTTGCTATGCTGGTGCCGAAGAACAGGTTGTCGGGTAGTTGGATGATACAATCCACATAGTTGTTGTCGATGAGGTATTGCCTTATCTTCTTCTCCGCTCCGCCACGATACATCACACCGGGGAAACAGACGATGGAGGCCGTGCCGTTGGTCGCCAACCACGCCAACGAGTGCATAATGAACGCCAAGTCCGCCTTGCTCTTGGGTGCCAACACACCCGCCGGTGCATATCGAGGGTCGTTGATGAGGGTGATGTCGTCGTCGCCTTTCCACTTGATGCTGTAAGGGGGATTGCTGACGATGACCTCGAAGGGTTCGTCGTCCCAGTGCTGCGGTGAAATGAGGGTGTCCTCACACGCTATGTCGAACTTGTCGTAGTCGATGTCGTGCAGGAACATATTGATGCGACATAGGTTGTAGGTGGTGAGGTTGATTTCCTGCCCGAAGAAACCTTGACGGACATTCTCCTTGCCCAGGATCTTCGCCGCCTTCAACAACAGCGAACCCGACCCACACGCCGGGTCATACACCTTATTGACTTCGGTCTTGCCGAGTGTCGCCAACCGGGTGAGCAGTTCGGACACCTCCTGTGGGGTGTAGAACTCGCCGCCGCTCTTGCCTGCATTGCTTGCATACATCGACATCAGATACTCGTATGCATCGCCGAAGGCGTCGATGGTGTTGTCTTGGTAGTTGCCGAGTTGCATCTGCTGGATGCCACGAAGCAGTTTCACCAGTTTCTCGTTTCGTTTGACGACGGTGGCACCCAGTTTGTTGCTATTCACGTCGAGGTCTGCAAACAGACCCTTGAAGTCGTCTTCGCTCTCCGTGCCCTTGGCACTCGCTTCGATTGCCGTGAAAATCTTTTCGAGGGTCTCGTTCAGGTTGTCGTCTTTATCACACCGTTTGCACACGTTGCAGAACAGTTGGGACGGAAGGATAAAGAACCCCTTCACGCCGACCATCTCCTCACGTGCATCCTCGGCCACGCTGTCGTCGAGGTTTGCATAGTCGAAGTCGGTGTTGCCACTCTCCCATTCGCCACGGTTGATATAGTCGGTGATGTTCTCGCTGATGTATCGGTAGAAAAGGATACCGAGTATGTACGACTTGAAGTCCCATCCATCGACGCTGCCGCGCATCTCGTCCGCTATCGCCCAGATGGTGCGGTGCAGTTCGTTTCGTTCTTGTTCTTTCTTATTATCTGTCATAGTATAACTATCTTATGTTTCGGTATGGTCCCATCTTGCATTTTGATAGGTGCCACATATTGTGAATGTTATAACGTAAAAATGTGATTGTTATTGCCTTGCTTTGATAAAAAATTGCCCCCCCGACGGAATGACGGGTTTTGCTTCCTCCAGCTCCATCAGGGTATGGGATTCTCTTTAAAGAAAAAGACACCGACAATCTTTTTGATTATCAGTGTCTTTCTTTGTGTTTTTGGGAGTTGTTTCCCGTCTGAAGTGGAGCTGGAGGGGGTCGAACCCTCGTCCAAACAAGTGACAGATGTGCTTTCTACATGCTTATTCCGTGATTGATTGTCGGGAGTACTCTGGACGCGGACACCCAAGGCATTCCGTAGCCTCTAAAACTTCATCGGCGGCACGAGGCGGACCCCCGACTATCCCGTACTCATGAGCACCTCCGGGTCACCGACCGACGGGCTGGGTCGGTGGGAGATGTCTTGTCCCTGCAACTGTTGCGGGGATTAAGCTAACCTACTGTGCTTCGGTTAGGCAGCAAGAGCGTAGTTATTTTCGCCAATTATCTTTCTGCATCGGTTTTCAAGGCTGCTGATGCGTGAGCCTGCATGCTTACAAATCCCCCTCCTTGCTGTCAAAACCGGTCAGCCCCGAGGTTGTCAAAGTCCAAGAAGGGTATAGCTATCTACGCTTCTATGAACTCCTAGGATATGTGGCAAAAAAAAAGTCCTCATTTGATTGAGGACTCTCTTTCGTTTGGCGGTCCGGACGAGACTCGAACTCGCGACCCCATGCGTGACAGGCATGTATTCTAACCAAACTGAACTACCGGACCGTTTGCATCCTAAATTGTGAAAGAACTCTTTTTGTTTCTCAAATGCGGTTGCAAAAGTACGACTTTTTTTGAAATCTGCAAATATTTTTTTTATTTTTCTTTCTAACAAAGAAATTATTTGCTGAAAATCAGATGATAGCAGAAATGAAAAAATGTTTTGTCTTTGTAAAATCATTCCTCAAAATGCGTAATGATGGCCTTGAAAAAACCAATTTTCGGTGCTTTTTTACCCCCACAAATCACTTTTTTGGATGATTGTTTGTGTAACAGTTTGAATGTTACGTATTTGATTTAAATTTCCTTTCTGATTATCCATGTCTCTCTGGCTCCATTGGGGAGGACGGAAAGGAGCTTCGGCCGGCTGATAATCTGTACCACCGCTGTGGAATGTAAAGGGTTGGTTGAGATCTGGCCGGGGCTGCCCTATTACCCTTGTCTTGGAAAAGACCAGCAGGGGCTCTATTCAGGGGTAGTAGCATCCATTGCGCCGACGTTTCGGGCAGGAGGGGGGATGTTTCTGTCAGATTGTGCATACTCATGGCATGCAGTCGTGAGAATGAGTTGGATGTGTTTAATATGGTTGCCTGTAGTACATTAGGGTGGGGGTGGGGAGTGTCTTGGTTCCGATAAAATAATCATATTTGTCATATTTGTCAGATGCTGACATGTGTGGACGATTTTTGTTGTACTTTTGCATTCGAAATTAAAACATATAAATAGTATAGGAAGTATGAAAAACATTTTGGGATTTCAGCCGTTGGGAGGCGTTAGAAGACTGGGCAGCCGGCCGGGTAGAAAGGACGGCAAAATGGGTGGCAGGTTGCTGTATTACGCGCGGCTGCTCTACTATGTCTTAACAGACTCCCGTACCCCACTAAGGGTCAAAGGGATTATACTGGCGGCACTTGTGTACCTTGTCTCGCCCCTGGACCTGATGCCGGATTTGGTGCCGCTGCTGGGCTTCACGGACGACTTTGCCGCTATCATGGCGGTGGTGACCTTGGTTGGTAAGCACGTGACTTCTGACATTGAAGAGAAGGCGAGGGGACGGAGGAAGATGTTTAATTGGTGATTGACAGTAATGCATATAGAAAACTAACCGTATTTAAAACCTATTTCAATAATATATATGGAGACACAACCAAAAGATATTGAAAAGTATCAGGGGAACTATAGTCAGGAAGACTTGTGGGAGAAGCTGCGCAAGATGGCCAAGAAGGCAGGGAAGGAGGTGGTGCTAAAGGTGCTGCAGCTCTATTATGTGCTAATGGATAAGAACACGCCGACGAAGTACAAGGCCATAATCATAGGGGCGCTGGGCTATTTTATTCTGCCGATAGATTTGATTCCCGACCTGCTGCCGGGTATGGGCTTTGCTGACGACCTGGCAGCCCTTACGGCGGTGTTGCTGACGGTCAACGACTGTCTGACTCCGGAGATAAAGAAAAAGGCAGAAGATAAGATGGGTGATTTTTTTGGCTAATATGTGTGGCGAGGGTGAGGGTTGCGGAGCTGCCAAAGTGGCGGGGTTGCTTGCGAGGCTGTCGGAATGTGTTTGTGTGGCGAAAGGCGGATAAGGCGGCAGGGAGAGTGGGCAGCGCGGTGGGCCTCTTCTTGGGCTGGATGTCCTAAACGGGTATTTCATCATCTACTTATTCTTATTTTTTTTCGTATTTTTGCAGGCGAAAAAAAATGTCATGTTATGGACGATATAATGTATAAGGATGAGCGGGCACGGTTTGCTGCAAGGCTGTTTTTGTTTGTGGCACGGATGCCGAGGGGCGCGAGGCGGCTGTTCAACCGCTTCCTTTTCAAGGAAGCCAAGGAGATGGCCGACAGCCGGGATGCCTTTTGTAGGCAGGCCCTCATAGCCCAACTATATAACTACTTCGATGCCGAGGTGGTGACAAATTTCCTTTTCCCTGCGTCGGGCAAGGCGGCACTGGTAGCATATATTACGATGCCATTCGCTGATTTCTATGAGCAGTTCTGTCCGGCAATGGACATAGAATGGAGTAACAAGACGTATGACACTTTTGATTCTCTTACGATATTCGATGCCAACCCCGAAGCATTGAATGAATTGAATATAGCTGATTATCAAACCCTTTTTGCTCTGGCACAGGAACGTTCTGCGGGGAATGAACCCCAAGACTTCAGCCAGATAGGTTATCTTTCGTTTTTTTATAAGTCTGAGTTGACCGATGACGATTATGCCATGGTGAACAGGCTTTACTGCCAGGGGGAACTGCTGTACGACTTGTTTGACTTCGTGTGTAGCGAGGAGCTGACCACAGCTGTGCGCAAACGTGCGGTGGATGCATTGACGGATTACTGCGAGGACTGCGGCGATGATGTTTTCGTTCGGCGGACAATGGAGCTTGCTCAGAATTACCAGAAGATGAACCCGTCGAAACAGCTTCCTGTGGATTTGGTGTCGTGCGTGGATGGAGAGCCGCAACAGCCAGTAGGCGAGGTGCGGCTGTTGCCGAAGTCGTGTCTGCACGGTTGTGACCGCGACCGCTTTATTGCCGCTTTGGAGAGGGTGTTGGTGCGCGAGGGCATGATAGAGCCGGGTGGTGGCAGGCTGGAGAGCCTCTTTGAAGGGACGAAGGAGAGCCCTCAGCCGGTGACGTGGAAGCTCAAGTCGTATGAGTTTGCCTATTTCTTGCGGGAGCTGTGTCCGTTTTTGAAGTACAAAGAGGAGATTGCCGCCCGACTTTTCTACTATCGTGTGCCTGGCGTATGGTTCAAGGTGTCGTCGCTAAGGAGTCCCCGTTGTTCGGACGGCGAAGTTGTAAAGAAAAGAATGGAGAAGATTGTGGCGGAGGTCGTGGCGGAGGCGGCTGTTGGTTGAAGAAGGGCAGTGGTTTTTCGAGGGTTGTAGGCGCTAGGGCAACCTGCTTTTTTTCTGGTTGGCCCCCTGCTGTTGATAAGTTGTTGGTAACTTTTGCTGGCGAGGATGAGTTTGGGTAGTTTTGAGCAGTTAAAAGAGCTGTGCCGAGGGTTAGTTAAAGTGATTTTAACACGATAGTAAGATACTAATTACTAGAGCTTTCGAGAAATTTTATGATTATTTAAGGTTTTAAAAACTGGCATAGTTTTGTCAGTTGGAAAAATAGTCGTACTTTTGCAATCCGTTTTGAAGGGTAAAATGTGCCCTTACAAATGACAGAAAACATTAATAATTAAATATATAACTACAAAGAAACAAAATGCCAACAATTCAGCAATTAGTTCGCAAAGGACGTCAGCAGATGGAGTATAAGTCCAAATCTCCCGCTCTCGACAGCTGCCCCCAGCGTCGTGGCGTCTGCACCCGTGTGTACACCACCACTCCTAAAAAACCTAACTCGGCAATGCGTAAGGTTGCCCGTGTGCGTCTCACCAACGGTAAGGAAGTCAACGCCTACATTCCCGGAGAAGGCCACAACCTGCAGGAGCACTCAATCGTTATGATCCGCGGCGGTCGTGTGAAGGACCTCCCCGGCGTTCGTTATCATATCATTCGTGGTGCATTGGATACCAGTGGTGTCGACGGTCGTCGCCAGCGTCGTTCGAAATACGGTGCCAAACGTCCCAAACAGTCCGCTAAATAAGTAAGAACAAAGATTTAAGGATTAGGAATCAGTCGAGAGACGATTCATTAATGAAAAAGAAAAATGAGAAAAGCTAAACCCAGAAAACGTATCATCCTTCCGGATCCTAAATATAATGATGTTCTCGTCACCAAGTTTGTGAACAACCTGATGATGGGTGGCAAGAAGACCATTGCCTATAAGATTTTCTACGAAGCAATCGATGTCGTGGCCGAGCGCACTAAGGAAGACGGCCTTGAAGTGTGGAAGAAAGCCCTGGCCAACATTACCCCCAGTGTGGAGGTGAAGAGCCGCCGTATCGGTGGTGCCACTTTCCAGGTTCCCACAGAGATCCGCCCCGAGCGTAAACAGTCTATCGGCATGAAGAACCTCATCTCCTTCAGCCGCAAGCGCGGTGAGAAGACCATGGCCCTGAAGCTGGCCGCCGAGATTCAGGCTGCTTATAAAGAAGAGGGTGCTGCCTTCAAGCGTAAGGAGGATATCCACCGTATGGCTGAGGCTAACAAGGCCTTCTCGCACTTCCGCTTCTAATATACTATAGTATAATATACGATACTCAATTTTTGATATTAAAGATAACCTCAAGAACTACTTAAGCCTTACATGTCAGATTTAAAATATACAAGAAACATCGGTATCATGGCTCATATCGACGCCGGCAAGACGACGACGACTGAGCGAATCCTCTTCTACACTGGCAAGAACTACAAGCTGGGTGAGACACATGAGGGTTCTGCTACCATGGACTGGATGGTGCAGGAGCAGGAGAGGGGTATCACTATCACTTCGGCCGCCACCACGGTTTTTTGGCACTGGCATGATGATCGCTATAAGTACAATATCATAGACACTCCAGGGCATGTGGACTTTACCGTTGAGGTAGAGCGTTCACTGCGTGTGTTGGATGGTGCCATTGCCATTTTTTGCGCTGTTGGCGGTGTGGAGCCCCAGTCGGAGACTGTGTGGCGTCAGGCCGACAAGTATGGAGTACCCCGCATTGCCTTCATCAATAAGATGGACCGTGCAGGTGCCGACTTTTTCGGTGTGGTGAACCAGATTAAAGAGCGTCTTGGAGCCAACCCTATTCCCATTGAGATTCCCATCGGGCAGGAAAACCTGTTCAAGGGTGTTGTGAGCCTGATTGACAACAAGGCTCTGGTGTGGGACGACAGCTCCAACGGACAGAAATTCGAAGAGATTCCCATGCCCGAAGACCTGAAGGAGATTGCTGCCGAATATCGCCAAAAGCTCATCGAGGGCGTAGCAGAGGAGAACGAGGAACTGATGATGAAGTTCTTCGATGATCCCAACAGCATCACGGCCGATGAGATTATCGCCGAGATCCGCAAGGCCACTCTTTCGAGAAAGATCGTCCCTGTGATGTGCGGCTCTGCATTCAAGAACAAAGGTGTCCAAACGCTGTTGGATGCCGTGGCAGCCTTCCTGCCCAGTCCGCTGGACATGGAAGAGGTAGACGGCATCAATCCCAAGACCGAGGCTGCCGAGAGCCGTCCTATCGATGTGAAGGCTCCTTTCAGTGCGCTGGCATTCAAGATTGCCACCGACCCTTATGTGGGGCGTTTGTGCTTCTTCCGCGTGTATAGCGGTTCTTTGGAGTCGGGCTCGTATGTATACAATGCCAATACGGGCAAGAAAGAGCGCATAGCCCGCATCATGCAGATGCACTCCAACAAGCAGAATCCGCTGGACCGTATAGAGGCAGGCGACATTGGAGCTGCCGTGGGCTTTAAGGATATCAAGACCGGTCACACGCTATGTGACGAGAAGCACCCCATCGTGTTGGAATCTATGAAATTCCCCGAGCCCGTCATCAGTATTGCCATTGAGCCTATGACCATGGGCGACATGGATAAGATGAACAATGCCCTTATCAAGTTGGCAGAGGAAGACCCCACTTTCCGTGTGAAGACAGACGAGGTGTCTGGCCAGACCATCATCAGCGGCATGGGCGAGTTGCATTTGGACATTATCATGGACCGCATGCGCCGCGAATTTGATGTGGAAGTGAATAAGGGCCGTCCGCAAGTGGCATATAAAGAGGCTATCACCGCTACCGTACAGCATCACGAGATCTATAAGAAGCAGACCGGCGGCAAGGGTAAGTTTGCCGACGTGTTGTTCGAGATAGGTCCCGCAGACGAGGGCGTACAGGGCCTGCAGTTTGTGAATGATGTGAAGGGTGGCAATATCCCCAAAGAGTATATCCCTGCCATTGAAAAAGGTTTCAAGGAGGCCATGCAGAACGGTGTGCTGGCAGGCTATCCGATGGACAGCATGAAGGTGACCGTTATAGACGGTTCGGCCCATCCGGTGGACAGCGACCAGTTGTCGTTTGAGGTATGTGCCAAGATTGGTTTCAAGAGTGCCTGCCGCAAGGCTGCGCCAGTGCTGTTGGAGCCTATCATGAAATTGGAGGTAGTGACTCCCGATGCTTATGTGGGCGATGTGACGGGCGACTTGAACCGTCGTCGCGGCATACTGGAGAGCATAGATGCCAAGGTCGGAGCCCAGGCTATCCATGCCAAAGTCCCTCTGGAGCAGATGTTCGGCTATGTTACCGCGTTGCGTACCATCACTTCGGGCCGTGCTACCAGCACCATGGAGTTCTCCCACTATCAGGAGGTGGCCCCCAACCTGCAGGAAGAGATACTAAAGAACAAGAATAATTATTAATAAAAATACATTAACCGTGAGTCAAAGAATTAGAATCAAACTGAAATCTTACGACCACAATCTCGTCGACAAATCAGCCGAGAGAATTGTCAAGACCGTTAAGATGACCGGCGCAGTTGTGAATGGCCCCATTCCTCTGCCGACCAACAAAAAGATCTTTACCGTCAACCGCTCGACCTTCGTGAACAAGAAGAGCCGTGAGCAGTTCGAACTGAGCAGCTACAAGCGTTTGATGGACATCGAAATCAACGACCGTGCAAAGACCATCGATGCACTGATGAAACTGGAGCTTCCCAGCGGTGTTGAAGTAGAGATCAAGGTGTGATAATTAAAGACTGTCAGCCAATGTGAGTAGCCTCCGGATGGTTACGGAGGTGAAAATAAGCTGAGTACTAACAAACAAAACAAACAACAATCCCTAAAAAGAAATGTCAGGATTATTAGGTAAAAAAATTGGAATGACCAGTCTTTTTGATGCCGACGGAAAGCAGATTCCGTGCACTGTTATTGAAGCTGGTCCTTGTGTTGTCACACAAGTAAAAACCATCGAGAAGGATGGTTATTCTGCAATTCAGCTGGCCTTCGGTGAGCAGAAAGAAAGCCGCACCACCAAGGCTATGCGTGGCCATTTTGCCAAGGCCAACACTACCCCCAAGCGTTACGTTGCTGAGTTCAGCCGTTTCGAGGAGGGTCATAAAAAGAAACATGGTGAAATTTTGACAGTTGAAGTCTTCCAGGAAGGCGAATTTGTCGATGCTGTGGGAACCTCCAAAGGTCACGGTTTCCAGGGTGTCGTCACCCGTCATGGTTTTGGTGGTGTCGGTGATGTGACTCACGGTCAGCACGACCGTCTGCGTGCCCCCGGTTCGGTAGGTGCTAGTTCCTATCCTTCGCGCGTATTCAAGGGCATGCGTATGGCCGGCCAGACTGGCAACCACCGTGTGAAGGTCCAGAACCTTCAGGTTGTCAAGATTATCCCTGAAAAGAATTTGATTATTGTTAAAGGTTCTGTACCGGGACCCAAAGGTTCAATTTTAAAACTTGAGAGATGGAGCTAAAAATCTATAATGTCAACGGAAGCGAAACCGGTAGAACCATCAATTTGGACGATTCTATCTTCGCCATCGAGCCCAATGAGCACGCTATTTACTTGGATTGCAAACAGTATTTGGCTGACAATCGTCAGGGCACAGCTAAAGCCAAGGAGCGCAGTGAGAATGCTCACAGCACCCGCAAACTGAAACGTCAGAAAGGCACCGGCGGTGCACGTTCTGGTGATTTGAAGAGCCCCGTATTCGTCGGTGGCGGTACTATTTTTGGACCCAAACCCCGCGACTATCGCTTCAAACTGAACATCAAAGTGAAACGTCTTGCCCGTCGTTCGGCTCTCAGTGCCAAGGTTGCTGAGAATTGCTTGACCGTGGTTGAGAATTTCTCGCTGAGTGCTCCCAAGACCAAGGACATGGTTAAAATCCTCAACAACTTGAACGTTGCCGATAAAAAATCGCTCATAGTTATTGAGAATCAAAATAATTTCGTATCTTTGTCTGCCCGAAACATCCAGGGTGTAAAAGTGGTAAATGTGTCTGGGTTAAATACTTATGACATTATGAACTGCAAAAATATCATCCTCAGTGAGGGTTCGATTGACGAAATCAACCGCGTTTTGGCAACGAAATAAAGAAGTTAGTAAATAGATTTAAGAAAGTTTAACATGAATATCATAGTAAAACCTCTGATTAGCGAGAAGATGACCAGAATTACTGAGGCCGCCGCCGCCCCGCAGCTCACCCGCATGCAGCGTCGCAAAGGCGTCACCGAGCCCAAGATTCTGAATCGTTACGGTTTCATTGTTGACAAACGCGCCAATAAGATTGAGATTAAGAAGGCTGTTGAGAGCTTCTATAATGTGAAAGTTTTGGACGTGAACACGATGAACTATAGCGGTAAGGTAAAGGCCCGCTACACCAAGGCTGGTTATCTGGTTGGTCGCACCAATGCTTTCAAAAAGGCCATTGTGACTTTGGCCGAAGGCGATGCTATCGACTTCTATGCAAGCTTATAATATATGATCGAAGACATGGGGTGAGAGCCTCATGTCTTCGACCTATACTAATAGAACAAAAATAATAACGTATTAATAGTAATAGTCCACTGATAAGAGACTAAAAAGAAACAGAAAATGGCTTTAAAGAAAATTAAACCGACAACCCCCGGCCAGCGTCACAAAATCATTGTCACCAATGACGATATCACGACCAGCAAGCCGGAAAAGAGTTTGGTGTGTGGCTACGGCAAGAGCGGCGGCCGCAACAACCAGGGTAAGATGACCATGCGCTACATTGGCGGTGGTCATAAACAGTTGTATCGCTTCATCGATTTCAAAAGAGACAAGGATGGCATCCCCGCAGTCGTGAAGACTATTGAGTATGACCCCAACCGTACGTCCCGTATCGCCTTGGTGTTCTACAAGGACGGTGAGAAGCGTTATATCCTCTGCCCCCAGGGTTTGAAAGTCGGTCAGACTATTATGTCTGGTAAAGGTGTTGCTCCCGAAGTCGGCAACACGCTGACCCTCGCCGAGATTCCTTTCGGTACACTGATTCACAACATCGAGCTTCGTCCTGGCCAGGGTGCCAAGTTGGTGCGCAGCGCCGGTGCCTATGCACAGCTGATGTCCCGTGACGACAAGTATGCAATCATCAAGATGCCCAGTGGCGAGATGCGCATGATCCTTCAGGCTTGCCGTGCCACCGTGGGTATTGTTTCCAATGCAGAGCACAACCTTGAGGTTGGTGGTAAGGCTGGCCGTAGCCGTTGGCTGGGTCGTCGTCCCCGCAACCGCGGTGTTGTCATGAACCCTGTTGACCACCCCATGGGCGGTGGTGAAGGTCGTCAGACTGGCGGTCACCCCCGTAGCCGTAAGGGCATTCCTGCTAAGGGTTACAAGACACGCGCTCCCAAGAAGCAGTCGAGTAAGTACATTGTCGAAAGAAGAAAGAAGTAATTCATTTTAAAAGAAAGAAAAAATGAGTCGTTCATTAAAGAAAGGTCCGTACATCTTCCATAAACTCGAGAAGAGAGTTATCGAGGCTCAGCAGAACAACAAGAAGGTTACTATCAAGACCTGGAGCCGTGCTTCTATGATCAGCCCTGACTTTGTGGGTCAGACCATCGCAGTGCACAACGGCAACAAGTTCATCCCCGTGTATGTAACCGAGAATATGGTGGGTCATAAATTAGGCGAGTTCGCCCCCACCCGTATCTTCCGCGGCCACGCAGGATCGAAAGATAAAGCAAAGAAATAAAAGTTAAAGTCCATAAATTGCAAATAATAAGAAATGGGACAGAGAAAAAGAATTAGTGCAGAAGCACAGAAAGAAGCAAGAAAGACCCTCTACGTGGCCAAGTTGATGAACAATCCCACTTCGCCCCGTAAGACCCGTCTCGTTGCTGACATGGTCCGTGGCGTAGACGTAGATAAGGCTCTGGGTATCCTGAAATATTGCCCCAGAGAGTCTGCTCCTAAGATGTACAAGCTCATTCTGAGTGCCGTTGCCAACTGGCAGGCCAAGAACGAGGGTGCACGTCTCGAGGATAGCCAGCTGTATGTGAAACAAATTATGGTTGACGAAGGTCGCACTATGAAACGTATGCGCACCGCCCCCCAGGGTCGTGGCTATAGAATCCGCAAGCGCAGCAACCATATCACTGTCATTCTGGGAAGCCGTGTCGAAGACGCTCCCCAGGCAGAAGCCAAAGTTGAAGAAACTAAATAGTTAATCAAATAAGAAGAAAGAAACAATGGGACAAAAAACTAACCCAATTGGAAATCGTTTAGGCATCATTCGCGGATGGGATTCTAACTGGTACGGTGGTCGCAGATTCGAGCAGAAACTCGTCGAAGACGACAAGATCCGCAAGTACCTCAATGTCCGTCTCGCAAAGGCCAGCATCTCGAAGATCTACATCGAGAGAACCCTTAAGCTCCTCACCGTCACCATCAATACCGCTCGTCCGGGTTTGATTATTGGCAAGGCTGGTTCTGAGGTCGACAAGTTGAAGGAAGAATTGAAGAAACTTACTGGCAAGGACGTTCAGATTAACATTTCTGAGGTGAAACGCCCCGAGCTGGATGCTGTTCTGGTTGCCCAGAATATTGCCAAGCAGATTGAAGGCCGTGTGCAGTATCGCAGGGCCATCAAGAATGCTATCGTGAGCACGATGCGTTCTGGTGCTGAGGGAATCAAGGTTTCCATCAGTGGCCGTATCGGTGGTGCTGAGATTGCCCGTAGCGAGCATTACAAAGAAGGCCGTACTCCTCTGCACACCCTGCGTGCCGATATCGACTACGCCAATGCCGAGGCTCATACCACTTACGGTCGTATTGGTGTGAAGGTTTACATCTGCCGTGGTACCATTTATGGCAAGCGCGAACTGGTGGCTTCTACCGTCGGAGGTCAGAAGAACGACCATCGTCCTGCTATGAACGGTGGCGAGCGTCGTGGTGGCAATGGTGGCCGTCGTCGCTCCAACAATAGAAATAACAACAGTAAGTAATAAAGGTTATAGGTTATAGGTTAAGGTTAAAGACAACCGCAGACAGTAACCGCTAAACAAGAAGTAAAATGTTACAACCTAAGAAAACAAGATATAGAAAGCAGCAGAAGGGTAAAATTAAAGGCAATGCTTTCCGTGGTCACGAGTTGGCTTTCGGTACCTTTGGTATCAAATCCCTGGAAACCTGTTTTATCACAGGCCGTCAAATAGAGGCTGCACGTCAAGCTGTAACGCGTCACATGAAACGTGAAGGTCAGATTTGGATCCGCATCTTCCCCGACAAGCCCATCACCAAGAAGCCCAATGAGGTGCGTATGGGTAAGGGTAAGGGTGCCCCCGAATATTTTGTTGCCCGCGTCATGCCCGGTACTATCCTGTTCGAATGCGAAGGTGTTCCTATGGATGTGGCAAAAGAGGCTCTCCGTCTGGCAGCTCAGAAGCTCCCAATCTCGACCAAGTTTGTTGTTAAAAGAGATTATATCGAAGAATAAAAGAAGATACAGTCATGAAGAACGAATTAAACATAAAAGAGCTTACGACTGCTGAAATCAAGGAGAAGTTGGATGTTGAGCGCAACATGTATCAGAAGATGCTTATGACTCATGCTGTCTCCCCGCTCGAGAACCCCAATACTATCAAAGAAAGTAGAAAAAAAATAGCCCGTTTTCTCACCGAGCTCCGTGCCCGTGAGATTGCCGAGCAGAAGCAGAACTAAAATAGATATGGAAAGAAATTTAAGAAAAGAAAGAGTCGGTGTTGTGGTGAGCAACAAGATGGACAAGTCGATCGTCATCATGGTCGAGCGCAAGGTCAAGCACCCCCTGTATGGCAAGTTCGTGAAGAAGTCCACCAAATTCATGGCTCACGATGAGAAGAACGAGGCCAATATCGGCGACACTGTCCGCATCATGGAAACTCGTCCTTTGAGCAAGAACAAATGCTGGCGTCTCGTTGAAATCGTCGAGAGAGCCAAGTAATATAGTCACAACCACCAAGACAAAAAGATCAAAAAGAAATGATACAACAAGAAACCAGAATGACCGTTGCCGACAACAGTGGCGCTAAGAGTGCCCTGTGTATCCGCGTCCTCGGCGGCACCAAGAAGCGTTATGCCAGCATTGGCGACACTATCGTGGTGGCTGTCAAAGATGCCATTCCTTCTGGCAACATTAAAAAGGGAGCTGTTTCTAAAGCAGTTGTGGTCCGCACCAAGAAAGAAATTCGCCGCAATGATGGTAGTTACATCCGCTTCGACGACAATGCATGCGTTTTGCTCACTCCCGCAGATGAGTTGCGTGGCACCCGTATTTTTGGACCCGTCGCACGCGAGCTCCGTGACAAGCAGTTCATGAAGATCGTTTCGTTGGCCCCTGAAGTATTGTAAAATCTCAAAAAGAAGAAAAAGAAATGAAATTGCACGTTAAGAAAGGGGATACCGTCATGGTGATTGCCGGAGAAGACAAAGGCAAGACCGGCAAAGTCCTGGCAGTTTATCCCGAAAAGAATCGCGCCATCGTGGAAGGCCGTAACCTGGTCAAGAAGCATACCAAGCCCAATGCAAAGAACACTCAGGGAGGTATCGTTGAGCAGGAAGCCCCCATCCATCTGTCGAACCTCATGGTCATGGACGGCAAGACTCCCACGAGAATCGGTCGCAGAGTGAGTGAGAAGACTGGTAAACTCGTACGTTATTCTAAAAAATCAGGGGAGGAGATTAAATAATGGCATATATTCCCACTTTAAAGACCAAATATAACGAGGAAATTCTGCCCGCTCTGATGAAAGAGTATGGCTATAAGACTGTCATGCAGGCTCCTCGTCTGAAGAAAATCACCTTGAATCAGGGTCTTGGTAAGGCTGCTATCGCCGATAAGAAGGTCATCGACAAGGGTATCGAGGAGATGACCTTGATTGCCGGCCAGAAAGCTGTAGCAACCAAATCCCGCAAGGATATTTCTAACTTCAAGTTGCGTCGCGGCATGCCCATCGGTGTCAGAGTGACCCTCAGAGGTGAGCGCATGTACGAATTTTTGGAGCGTCTCATTACTGCCTCTATCCCGCGTATCCGTGACTTCCGCGGCATCAACGACAAGGGTTTCGATGGCAAAGGCAACTACACTTTCGGTATCTCTGAGCAGATTATCTTCCCTGAGATCGACATCGACAAAATCGACCGCATCCAGGGTATGGACATCACCTTCGTGACCTCGGCCAATACCGACAAGGAGGCCATGTCGCTGCTTAAACTGTTTGGCATTCCTTTTAAGAATCAACAAAAATAAGAGATAATGGCAAAAGAATCAATCAAGGCAAGAGAGCGCAAAAGAGCTAAAATGGTGGCTCGTTACGCTGCCAAGCGCGCTGCTTTAAAGGAAATCGTCCGCACGGGAGAGCCCGAGGAAGTAGAGAAGGCTGTCATCGCCCTTCAGAAACTCCCCAAGAACTCCAACCCCATCCGCATGCATAACCGCTGCCAGCTCACTGGCCGTCCCAAGGGTTATATGCGTCAGTTCGGCATTTCCCGTATCAACTTCCGTGAGATGGCCGTCAATGGTCTCATCCCCGGTGTTAAGAAGTCCAGCTGGTAATAGATAATTTAAAAATTCACATTGGTAGCTTTGCAAGTTGGCAAGCCCAATACTACAAAACTTTAAATCAAGAATAAATAATGGTAACAGATCCTATTGCAGATTATTTGACTCGTATGCGCAACGCTATTGCTGCTAAGCACAGAGTCGTTGAAATTCCTGCATCCAACATGAAGAAAGAGATCACCAAGATCCTCTTCGAGAAAGGTTATATCCTTAACTATAAGTTCGAGAACGAAGGCTCTCACAACCAGAGCATCAAGATTGCGTTGAAATACCACCCTGTGACTAAGATTTCCGCTATCTCCGAACTGAAACGTGTCAGCACCCCCGGTCTGCGCCGCTATGTGAGCGTCGACCAGATGCCCCGCGTACTGAATGGTCTTGGCATCGCCATCATTTCTACCTCTAAAGGTCTGATGACCGACAAAGAGGCCCGCACTTTGAATGTGGGTGGCGAAGTTATTTGTTACATCAGCTAATCTAAGAAAGGAGATTATAAGAAATGTCAAGAATTGGTAAAATGCCCATCCACATTCCTCAAGGTGTGGAAGTGAAGGTATCTCCTGAGAATGTTATTACCGTTAAGGGACCCAAAGGCGAACTGAGCCAGCAGGTAAACCCCGCCATCACTGTCAAGATTGAGGACGGCCAGCTCCATTTCGAGCGTCCCTCCGACAGCAAGGAACACAAAGCCATGCACGGCCTCTACCGCGCACTGGTTGCCAATATGGTAAAGGGTGTTACAGAGCAGTTCAAGACCGTCCAGGAAGTTATCGGCGTGGGTTACAAAGTTCAGGCCAATGGTAACGTTATGGAGATGGATCTCGGATACAGCCACAAGATTTTCTTCGAGCTTGCTCCCGAAATCCACGTTGAGACTGTGACCGAAAAAGGTAAGAACCCCATTATCACCATGACCTGCTGCGACAAGCAGATCCTGGGACAGGCTGCAGCTAAGATTCGTTCCCTGCGCAAACCTGAGCCCTACAAGGGCAAGGGCATTCGCTTCCAGGGCGAAGAGGTTCGTAAGAAAGCTGGTAAGGCTGCTGCTAAATAATAATAGTTAGAACGCCAAAGAATAAGCAATTATGGCTACAAAGAAAGATATAAGAAGAACAAAGATTAAATTCCGCATTCGTCATAAGATCAGCGGTACCGCAGAAATGCCGCGTCTCTCTGTGTTCAGAAGCAATAAGGAAATATATGCACAGGTGATTGACGATGTAAAAGGTGTGACACTGACCGCAGCTTCCTCATTGGAGAAAGGTGTTGAAAAGAGTGGCACGAAGAGCGAAGTGGCTGCTAAGGTTGGCAAAATGCTGGCTGAGCGTGCCCTCGCTGCTGGTATCAATACCGTGGTATTCGACCGTAATGGTTATCTCTATCATGGTCGTGTTAAATCGTTGGCCGATGGTGCCAGAGAAGGTGGTTTAAAATTCTAATAAGTCATGGCAGAAGTAAACGTTAAAAGAGTAAAATCTAGCGAAATTGAATTCAAAGATCGTCTCGTTGCGATTAATCGCGTAACTAAGGTTACCAAGGGTGGTAGAACATTCACCTTTGCTGCCATTGTAGTTATTGGAAATGAGAATGGTGTTGTAGGATATGGTCTTGGCAAAGCCAAGGAGGTGCAGGCCGCCATCCAGAAGGGTGTCGACGATGCCAAGAAAAACCTCATCAAAGTCCCCGTCCTTAAAGGTACCATTCCCCACGAGCAGAGTGGTAAGTACAGCGGTGCCCAGGTCTTCCTGAAACCCGCAGCCCCTGGTACCGGTGTTATCGCCGGCGGTGCTATGCGTGCTGTTTTGGAGAGTGTTGGCGTTAAGGATGTGCTTGCTAAGAGCAAGGGCTCTTCCAATCCCCACAGTGTGGTTAAGGCCACTATCAATGCCCTTCTGCAGATGAAGGATCCTTGCATGGTAGCCGAGCTTCGCGGTATCACCCTCGACAAAGTGTTTAATGGTTAATCATAGGAGGCAAGAATCATGGCAGAAAAGACTTTGAAAATCAAGCAGGTTAGAAGTATCATTGGTCGTCCTGCACGTCAGAAGCGTACGATGGCCGCCCTGGGTCTTAAAAGAATCAATCACGAGCGTGTTGTCGTTGCCACGCCTCAGGTTCTCGGTATGATTGAGAAGGTGAAACATTTAATCACTGTTGAGGAAAACTAATTGTTAGACACTCCTTGGGAACAGTTCCTGAGGACTAAAAAGAGAAGAAACTATGAATTTGAATAATCTCAAACCCGCAGAAGGTTCCATCAAGCATTCCAAACGTATCGGCCGCGGTGCCGGTTCCGGTAAGGGCGGTACCTCCACACGTGGTAACAAGGGTGCCAAGGCACGTTCTGGTTATCACCAGAAGGTCGGTTTCGAAGGTGGTCAGATGCCCATCTATCGTCGCCTGCCTAAGTTCGGTTTCAAGAACATCAATCGTGTTGAGTACGTTGGTATCAACATCGATATGCTCAACTCACTTGCTGAGGCTAAGAACATCACCGACTTCAATGTCGAGGTGTTCAAACAGAATGGTTTGATCTCCGGTAAAGACCGCATCAAGATTCTGGGTCGAGGCGAGCTGAACAAGACCATCAACGTTACCGCTCATGCTTTCAGTGCCACTGCAAAGCAGGCCATTGAGGCCAAGGGTGGTGTAGCCACAGTAATCGAATAAAGTTAATGAAGTTGATGAAGTTATTGAGGAATGGAATCTTCGTGGCTTCATAAACTTCATTTACTCCATCAACTTCAGTAACTAATAAACTAAACAATAATGAAGAGATTAATACAGACACTCAAAAACATCTGGTCCATAGAAGACCTGCGCAAGAGAATCCTCTATACCTTAGGTTTGGTCCTCGTATATCGTATTGGCTGTTACGTGGTTCTGCCTGGTGTTGATCCTTCGCAGTTGCAGAATCTTCAGGCCCAGGGTTCGAATGGTCTGATGGGTCTGTTGAACATGTTCTCCGGTGGTGCATTCTCCAATGCCTCCATCTTTGCCTTGGGTATCATGCCTTACATCACTGCATCCATTGTGATTCAGTTGTTTGTTATGGTGATTCCCTATTTCCAAAAGATGCAGCGAGATGGTGAGAATGGGCGTAGGAAGATGAACCAGATTACCCGTCTTCTTACCGTCATCATCACTGGTTTCCAGGCTCCCGCTTACATCACCAACATGCAGTATCAGTTGGGTGCTACTTCCACAGCCTTCTATCCTTTTGACGGCACCACTCCCCCATGGACATTCTGGGCTTCCACAATTGTCATCTTGATTGCTGGTACCCTGTTTGTCATGTGGTTGGGTGAGCGCATCACCGAGAAGGGCGTTGGCAACGGTATCTCACTGCTGATTATGATTGGTATTATTGCCCGTTTACCTTTTGCATTGTTTGGTGAGTTTGTCTCTCGTCTGGCCGACGCAGGTGGCGGTTTGGTGATGTTCCTCGTAGAGATCATTGTCCTTTTGGTGGTCATCCTGCTGGTCATTCTGCTGGTGCAGGGTACGCGCCGTATCCCCGTGCAGTATGCCAAACGCATTGTTGGCAACAGACAGTATGGTGGTGTTCGTCAGTACATTCCCATCAAGGTGAATGCTGCTGGTGTCATGCCCATTATCTTTGCCCAGGCCATCATGTTCATCCCCATCACGTTCATGGGTTTCAGAGGTGACTCTGACTCCAAGTTCTGGATGGCGTTTGCCGACTATAACGGATTTTGGTATAACCTCATCTTCTTCATTCTCGTGGTGCTGTTTACCTATCTGTACACCGCCATTGCCATCAACCCCAATCAGATGGCCGAAGATATGAAGAAGAACGGTGGCTTCA
>CAMVMF010000011.1 GCA_947168515.1 uncultured Bacteroidales bacterium | reverse complement strand
GGACGCGACATTGAGACCGTTTGGCAAAAATCAGTCATATGTTGTACTAGAGCGATTATTATTAATGGATGATTAATGGATAATTAATGGTAATTCGTGTAAAAAAACATGCACATTATTTTTGGCTGCTGACTTATCCCGGTTGTATTGGGTGTTTCAGCAACGATGAATTTCTGAATTATTATGACAAATATATGGCCATCTGTGTTGTTTTTATTAAAAGTGTTATAATATTTCTATGAATTTTTTTTCTAATGTGTTGATTTGCCAAAACCATTGTTTTTACTTGTTTAGATGCGTTTTCTTCGTATAGATAATAGAAAAAGTATTGTTAAATAATGTTGAATAATTTGTACAAATGAAAAAAATGTACTAAATTTGCGACTGTTTTTTGGAGATTAAAAATTGATTTGATTTTATATTAACTATTTGATAGATAATTAGAAAAAATATATTGTCAATTCACTCATTTATTAACCAAAATGTAATTGTTATGAAGAAACATTTACAACGTTTGTTACTCTTGGCCGCAATGCTATGCGTGCCGTGGGTAACGCAAGCACAGGAGCTTAGTGAGTATTCGCTCTCGGTCGACACGACGACGTTCACGTCCATTGTGTCGACAGGTACGGCTATTTCGCTAAGCACGACTGACGACGGACATGGGGAATGTAACTTGCCCTTCGTCTTCCCCTTTGGCGAGAGCACGCTGAGTGCCAACACCACCCTCAGCTGCAGTGCCAATGGTTTTATCAACTTGGGCGGTTCCGCCTCTGGCACCTACGCCTATTACACCACTGCGAGCCAACGCATCATCAATGCCCTCATCAACCAGGATGCCCATTCGGGCCGCTATACTGGTTCGGGCGTTTACTACCAGTTGGACACCGTGGACGGTGTGCGGTGTTTCACCATTGAGTTTCACCTGCTGGGCCGCTACTCTGATCCCTACGGTGTGTATTCGCACCAGGTGAAGCTGTACGAAAACGGCAACATCCAGTTTGTCTACGACAGTGTGGACCTCGATGGGGCCACCACCACAACTTTGCGCACCTTCCTCTGGGACGGTCCCATGGATGACCTAGTTTTTGTGACGGGTCCTTGGGCCAACCCCACTCTGGGCACTAATGCCGCCACCCGTCCCACCTCGCCAACGCCTGTACACGGCCTCCGCTATACTTTTACGCGTCCTGTCATTCTCTGCCCTAGGGTTACGAACCTCACGGTTAGCAGTGCTACCACCACTACCGCGGATTTGACGTGGCAGGACACCTCTGCTTCCCGTTGGATGCTATACTACTATCCCTCCGATTCCATCGGCCAGATAGATTCTGTCCTGGTAATCGACACCCCCTCCTATAGCCTCAGTTCGCTTTATCCCAATACGGAATACACCGTGCAGGTTGTGGCTCTCTGTTCCGACACCACATCCAGTAACCCACGGTCGCTTGTTTTCCGCACCCTATGTTTGGGGCTGACAGCTAACGACCTGCCTTACACAGAGGATTTTGAGTCCTATGGCTCTGGCTCCGCCAGCCCCATCAGCCCTTGCTGGTATAAGCACAGCACCAGCAGCACTGCGTACCCCTATCCGACTAGTTCCAACGCCATCTCGGGCAGTCGCTCGCTCTATTTCTATGCCTACCTTGGCAGTTCTGGCACCCGCTACCACTCCTATGCCGTGCTGCCTTACCTCGACTCTACCGTAAGTGTCAATACCTTGGCTCTTCTGCTGGATGTCAAAAGTTACTCCAACGTATCCCAATACTATCCCAGCCGTCTGCTGGTGGGTGTGATGACCGACCCCACCGACATCACTACCTTCACCACGGTGCAGGAGATCGACATGTACGGTTTGCCCGCCAACACCGAGCAGCAGGTGGTAGTGGACTTCTCCAACTACTCCGGCAATGGACGTTACATCTGCCTGTACGATTCTATACCGATCCTGCGCGGTTCTGCCAATTACGGCTATAGCTACGTCTATGCCGACAATATCGTCCTGACCGAATTGCCCAACTGCGCCACTCCGACCCAATTGGACACCGCCAACGTCACAAGCCACGAGGCTGACCTGACATGGTCTGGTTCCTACGGCGCACAGGAATACTATGTGACCTATGGTCCCGAAAATGGCACTGACACTACCATCACGGTTTATGACTCCATAGTGCAGCTGACCGACCTGATGAGTGGCACGCTGTACCACTGGTCGGTACGCAGCTACTGCGGTGTGGACACCAGCCTTTCTGCTCAGGGTCCATTCTTTACCACCCTTTGTGGTGAGGTCACTCTCCCGCAGCTGCCCTACAGCTACGGCTTTGAGGATGCCGCCTCCACAGGTGCAGGCGGTGCCATCAACCCCTGCTGGGAGAAGGTCGGACTAAACCAAACCACGGCGTATCCCTATCCCAGCGCTACTGCCCACACGGGCACCCGTTCGCTCTATTTCTATGCCTATTCTAGTTCAAACCGCAAGAGTTGGGTCTGCTCCCCTGAGATGAGTGTGTCGATGGACAGCCTTTTTGTGACGTTCTGGAACCGTTCCAGCAGCTCTAGCTATAGCGGCATCATTAAGGTGGGTACCATGAGCGACCCCACCGACCTGGGCACCTTCCACCTAGTGGACGTCTGCCGTCCCAACGGCACCACATGGACCTATCAGGTAGTTCCCATGGCCACCACCGACACGGGACGCTACATCGCCTTCTTGTGCGAAACCAATGGCGACCCTGTGAACGCAACCTACAACTATGCTTACTTGGACGACATCACCATCAGTCTGATGCCCAACTGCACCACTCCGACCCAATTGGACACTGCCAACATCACACACCACGAGGCTGACCTGACATGGTCGGGTTCCTACGACGCACAGGAATACTATGTGACCTATGGTCCCGAAAATGGCACTGACACTACCATCACGGTTTATGACTCCATAGTGCAGCTGACCGACCTGATGAGTGGCACGCTGTACCACTGGTCGGTACGCAGCTACTGCGGTGTGGACACCAGCCTTTCTGCTCAGGGTCCATTCTTTACCACCCTTTGTGGTGAGGTCACTCTCCCGCAGCTGCCCTACAGCTACGGCTTTGAGGATGCCGCCTCCACAGGTGCAGGCGGTGCCATCAACCCCTGCTGGGAGAAGGTCGGACTAAACCAAACCACGGCGTATCCCTATCCCAGCACTACTGCCCACACGGGCACCCGTTCGCTCTATTTCTATGCCTATTCTAGTTCGAACCGCAAGAGTTGGGTCTGCTCCCCTGAGATGAGTGTGTCAATGGACAGCCTTTTGGTGACGTTCTGGAACCGTTCTAGCAGCACTAGCTATAGCGGCATCATTAAGGTGGGCACCATGAGCGACCCCACCGACCTGGGCACCTTCCACCTAGTGGCCGTCTGCCGTCCCAACGGCACCACATGGACCTATCAGGAAGTTCTCATGACCACCACCGACACGGGACGCTACATCGCCTTCTTGTGCGAAACCGACGGTGACCCTGTGAGTACCTACAACTATGCTTACTTGGACGACATTACCATCGACTTGATGCCCAACTGCTACCACGTCGTCAATCTGGAAGTGGGCGGTACCACTCCCGTCGGTGCCGTACTCAATTGGGATGCCACCCCCAGCGATGCTGAGGCCTACTATATGGTCGAGTACAGAGCCGACAGTTCCAACACTTGGATTGTTGCCGCCTCCGACGTTACCGAGAGCAGTTACTCCTTGAGCGGCCTCGACGCAGGTACTATGTATCACGCCCGCGTGTCCGCCCTGTGCTCGATGGGCGACACCAGCACTTTCCAAAGCGTGCAGTTCACCACAGGCCAATTTGACTGTATGGAAGTCGATACCACTACCATGGTGGTTGACACCATCGGCACCGGATCCAGCACCACCTCAGGTGTACCCGTCAACTCCGGTTGGGGCAACACCATCTGCCAGAGTATCTATCTGGCCAGCGAACTCATTGCCGGCGGCTTTGACTCTACCGGAGCCACCATCACCGACATCTCCTACACCTGGCAGAACAATGCCTCCTATGCCAAGGAGTTCACCATCTACATGAACAATTCTTCGCAGTCGACCTACAGTAGCTATTCCGCTTCCTACTGGGTTGTCACAGGTGCTGCCGCCCAGGTCTATCACGGCGACCACCCCATCGGCACCAACGGCACGGTGACCTACCACCTCGACACCCCCTTCCAGTGGGACGGTGTGAGCAACCTGGTCATCACCACCACCATGAACCAGCCTACAGGTGTCTCTCAGTCCGTCAGTAGTTTCTACGGTTACTCCACCTCTTGCGGTGCCACCCGTACGGTCTACCGCTATCGCGACAGCAGCCCCTTTGACGGTTCCAACGTGACCAATCTCACCAGCAGCGGCAACACCAGCCAATACCGCCCCAATATCATCCTGACCAGCTCTGCCTGCACCCGCTATGCCACCTGTGCGGCTCCTGCCGTGGCAGCCGACTATGTGGGGCCCGACACTGTGGTCCTGTCTTGGACTGCCGGTGCCAACGAGACCGACTGGAACATCTACTACCGTGTGGGAGAATCCGGAGACTTCACCTATGTGGACAATGTTTCCGATATGACCTATACGTTCGATGGTCTGCAGCCGGCCACCACCTACACTTTCCGTGTGCAAACTGTCTGCGACCCCGACACGTTCAATGCGGATTTAGAGGTCATGACCGCCTGTGCCCCTGTGAACGTCATCAACGAGGACTTCGAGTCCTACACTACAGGTTCCGGCGGCAGCATCCACCCCTGCTGGCACAAACATGTCCAGGGCACTTCGACACAGTACCCCTATGTCAATACCATCGGTAGCAGTAAAGCCCTTTATTTCTACGGCTACAACTCTAACAACTCCACCCGTTATTTATGCTGGGCCACCACTCCGGAGATGCTGGACAGCCTGAGTACTTACGAACTCGAATTCGATATGCGGCGCACGAGCACCGGTTCCCAATACTGGTCACGGCTGATTATCGGTGCCATGACCGACCCCGAAAATATCGCCACCTTCGACACGATAGCCGTAGTGGATGCCGCTGTTGCAGGCGTTTGGGAGCCCAAGTATGTCTCCTTAGAGAACTACCACGACACCAGTGCCCACTATATTGCTTTCCTGAGTCCGTCGCCCGACCTGGCCCCTGGTTATTCTTATGCTTATAACTATACCTATATGGACAACCTCTATGTTGGGCGTCGTTCCAGCTGCCCCCGTCCCACTCGTTTCCATGCCCGCGACATCACCGATGTCAGTGCCGAATTGGCATGGGATGGCAGCGACGAACACCTCTCGGCCACTGTCAAGTGGGGAACTGTCAACAACATCAATGCCGCCACCGACAGCCTTGAGGTTTTCACCAACAGCGTTGTCTTGAATGCGCTCACTCCCACCACTACCTACTATGCATGGATTACTGCCCAGTGTGCCGATGAGGGCAGCCGCACCTACAGCTGCAGCTTCACTACCTCGGCAGCCTGTAACCCCATCGACAACATTACCATTTCCGAAGTGACCACCAACATGGCAGCCATCACTTGGGACGACAACGACCTGACTCCTGCCATTGGCTACACCTTCAGGTGGAAGGCCGACAGCGCCACCACCTGGAATGTGGTGAACCTCACCCAGCCCTTCTACTTCTTGACGGGCCTCACCGAGGGGACCTCCTACAGTGTCAGTGTCAGTGCCATCTGCAATACCGACTCCGCCACGGCCGTCACCCAAAGCTTTGCCACATTAACCACTGGTACGTTAGGTGGTTCCAGCGAACAGCTGGTTCTCCCCACATACCCATACTACAACTATAGTATCTCCGAGCAGCTCTGGACTGCCAGCGAGCTGAACATCTACGGCGACACCGTCAACGGTATCTATTTCAATTCTTCCGATATTAATCCGGACCGTGTGATGAAGATTTGGATTGTCGACACCACACTCTCCGACCTCAGTACCAGCAACTATGTGTCCAGTGCCGACATGACGCTGGTGTATGACACCACGTACAGCATTACCACCGGTTGGAACTACTTCCAATTCACCCCCCCCTATGTCCGCAACAGCAACAACAACTTGGTTGTTTTGGTCATGGATTCTACAGGTGATTATGAGGACTTTGAAGGTTGGTATGGCGGAGTTGGAGCCGGCACCTCGTTGTTCGCCTATAACGACGACGACCCCTATTCCTCTACCAACCTCAGCAGTTTGAACACTTCTACTAGCCGTGCCCAGATGATGTTGAATGCACGCTTGATAGCCCCAACCTGCCTGGCACCCCATGTGGTGGCTGCCGATGCTACAGGCAGCAGTGTCACCCTGGCTTGGATGGCCGGACAGGACGAGACCTCGTGGACGGTGGATTACCGTCAGAACGGCGACACGGTTTGGACCAGTTACACCGTCAGCACTACCGACACCTTTGCCGTTGTTGGCGGCCTGAATCCTTCTACCCAGTATCAGTTCCGTGTGGGAGCCCTCTGTGCTGCCGACACCCAGTATGCCCACCTCCTGGCCAATACTGCCTGTGGCGCTTACGATGTGCCCTACTTTGAGGACTTCAACAATTACGCCAACAACACCTACCGGTTCAATGCCTGCTGGTACTATGGCAATGCCAGCACCACCAATGAACCCTACACCATCAACATCACGGGTCAGGGTATGATGATGCTCATGCCCGTAGGTAGCTATGTTATCCTACCCGCAGTAAACGGGTCTATTAGTTCCTTGCAGCTGCGGTGCGACTACGTGGTTGCCGACACCAACATCTACGCTTTGGTAGGCATCTGCTCTCACCCCCATGACATTTACTCCATGACGGTCATCGACACCCTGTGGGCCAGTGCCAACGGTGTTCCTGAGCAGGTGATTGTACCTTTCGACAGCTATACCGACACTGCCGGATATATCTGCATCTACAGCAGCTACAACCAGTCCTACTACGACAACATCCGCATCGAGCCTATACCCGCTTGTCCTACGGTCGATTCGCTAATGGCCACCAACATCTCCACCACCTCTGCCGATTTTGCATGGGTTGGTAATGCCAATGCCACTAGCTATCTGGTCCAATACGGCCTCGTGGGCAGCGACTCTACTACCACGGTGTCCACCACCAACAACTATATCACCCTGCTGGGTCTGCACCATAGCACCAGCTATCAGGTGACTGTCTCAACTGTCTGCGCCAGTATGAACGACACCTCGTTGGCTACCAACCCCTATGTCTTCATGACCAACTGCCAGCCGGTGGACAGCCTGCCTTACTTCGAGGACTTCGACCACAGCAATGCTCCCGCCCTCACCAACACGGGCATCCTGCCCAACTGCTGGACCTACCAGATGCTCGCTTCCGGCACCTATGCCACGGGCAACTACCTGCCTCAGATCTACAACAGCTCCACCTATGCCTCTTCGGGCAACTATAGCTTGCACCTCTATGGCAATGCCCTGACCATCTTGCCCGAAATGCCCACCACCGTCGACCAACTCATGATAAGCTTCCACCACTACAATACTAGTACTAATTATTACGACATGGTTATCGGCGTCTGCGATTCCAACACCCCTGGCTGCGAGGCCTCCTTCGTGCCTATCGACACCATCCAGTCCACCGCTGCCAGCGAGTGGGTGACTTCCTATCGGTTGGCTTCCTACACCGGCACAGGCCGTTTCATCGCCTTCAGAAACTACTACCGTACCTCCACCACCATCTACTACAGCACACACTACATCGACGACATCACCGTCGATTACCTGCCCAGCTGTCTGCCCCCGTTAGATGTACATTCTACTGCCAACACCTCTTCTTCCATCCAACTGACCTGGCTAGACATGGTTCCTGCCTCCGAATGGGAGATAGCCTACGGCACCAGCCCCATGACCGATCCCAGCACCGGCACCGTGGTCAACACCACCACCAAGCCCTACACCCTCACCGGTCTGGGCGATTCGTTGTACTACTTCTATGTGCGCACCGTCTGTGGCAGCGGCGACACCTCTATCTGGAGCGATGCCTTCAGTGCCCGTCCCGGTACTTGGGTGATGCGCAATGGCTACACCGACACCCTCTATATGTGCCAAGGCCATATCTACGACGATGGCGGTCCCAATGGCAACTACAGCAACAGCGCTAACGCTACCATCGTACTCATGCCCTCTGACACCATCCACCGTGTGAGCATTGGCGGTAGTTGGATTAGTGAAGGCTGCTGCGACCGACTCGGCATCTACGACGGCATCGGCACCTCCGGCACCCAGTTCTACTACGGCTATGCCGGCACCAGCGGCATCACCGTCGGACCCTTTGAGTCCACCACGGGCCCCATTACCCTCACCTTCTCTTCCGACGGCTCTGTCAACTATGCCGGTTTCGACCTGACCGTAGAATGTGTGGCCGACTACTGCAGGGTGCGCAACATCCGCACCGACACCTCCGTCGCCCCGTCGTCCTCTGCTCTCGCCCTCACTTGGGATGGCACCAGCCCCGAGTACACCGTGGTGTACGGTCCTGCCGGTTTCGACAGAAACGACTCCAGTGCCACCACCATGACAGTCTACACCAACCATGTCGTCCTGCCCGGCCTGACCAGTATGGCCAGATACGACGTGTATGTCCGCGGCATCTGCGATGCCTTCGGAACAGGTGGTTCCGACACCGGCTCCTACAGCATGGCAACCCTACAGGTGCCTATGTGCGACAACGTCATTGAAGCTTTCAGCTACGACAGCACCATGTCGGCAACCACCAGCTCCTATGTTCCCATGGGTTACAGCAACTACAATTACAGCTACACCCAGACCATTGTCGACAGTGCTAGGCTTGCCGACCTTACGGGTGACATTGCTGCCTGGGCTTTCAAATCCACCGATGGCGACCAAGGCAACTACTACAACCACATCGATCTCTATTTCGCCAATGTGACTGAGAACAACCTCAGCACCGGGTTCATCCATCCCGACAGCAACCATGTCTTCGTGCAGGTACTCCACGATGCCGACCTCTGCTACACCACTGGCGGCTGGCACATGACGGGTCTCGACACTGCCTTCACCTGGGACGGCCACAGCAACCTCTTGGTTACAGTCAACCGTCGACACGGCTCCTATTCCTACGGTGCTTCCTTCGACGTGCATAATGGCCGCTCGGGTCAGTCACGTTACGTATACAATGATGGCACTGCCTATAACCTTGCCACCGTTTCTGGCGGCACCGCCACCTCGGCTGTGGGCGACATGATGTTCTATGCCTGCGGCCAATCCTGTGCCGATCCTCTCATCACGGGTGTCACCTACGACTATCAGTCTGCCACCGTCTTTTGGACTGGTTCTGGCACCTCCTATCAGGTCGCTATCAAAGAGTCCGTTGCCCTCGACTGGCCCGACTCCGCCATCTCCGTCACCGGCAACAGCTATACCTTCACAGGCCTCTCTGCCGCCACCGGCTACGCCTTCCGCGTCCGTCAGGACTGCACCGCCGACAGCCTCGGCTACAGCAACTGGGTCGAGAGCGGCTTCATTACCGACAGCCTGCCCTGCCTGTCACCCGACAGCCTCGTGGTCAGCGACCTGACCAATGCTCAAGGTACCTTCAGCTGGCACGTCAATGGTTTTGAAACTCAGTGGGACCTCCATGTCTGGAACACCGGCGGCCTCGACACCGTCTATCGTCTCACCACCAACCCGGCCACCGTGGGCGGCTTCACGGCTGGCGTCACCTACAACGCTGCCATCCGTCCCATCTGCGGCACCGCCGAGTTGGAAGGCAACTATAGCGACACCATCTCCTTCACCGCACAGATTTGCCCCGATGTCACCGGGCTTACCTCCAGCAATGTCACCGAAAGCAGCGTGACCCTCAACTGGACCGCCGACCCGATGGCCGAGAGCTGGCAGATTGAGTACGGTTTCGCTGGCTTTGCCCAGGGCACCGGCACCAGCATCACCACCAACGTCAACTCCTACGTGGTCACCGACCTCGAAGACGAGAGCTCCTACGACTTCTACGTCCGTGCCATCTGTGGCACCGACTGGAACAGCGAGGGATGGGCACACGTCTCTGCCACCACCCCCGCAGCCTCCGATCCTACCTACACCGTCACCGTCACTGTCAACGACGCTGCCATGGGCTCTGCCACCGGCGGCGGCTCCTTCCGCGCCGGCCAGAGCTGCACCGTTACGGCCACGCCCAACAGCGGCTACCACTTCGTCAGCTGGAGCAACGGCGTGACGGATAATCCCTACACCTTCACCGTGGTTGCCAACATCACCCTCACCGCCACCTTTGCTGCCGACAGCACCGAGGGCATAGAGGAAGTGGCTGGCAACGCCGTCTGCACCATCTACCCCAACCCCACCAGCGACGTCACCACCATTAGTGTGAGCGGCGCCAATGGCAAGGTACGCATTGCCGTGGTCGACATGAACGGTCGCACCGTTGCCACCGAAACCCTCGAGTGCAGCAGCGACTGCGAGAAGACCATGGATGTAGCCAACTTGGCCCAGGGTGCTTACTTCGTCAAGATCACGGGTGAGAATGTGAACATGGTGAAGAAACTTGTTGTGCGCTAGTCGTGCAGCAAACCCTAATGGATAATTATTAATGCATTATTAATAATTAGTCTACTTATCAGCGACGGGTCGCCTCCCAATCGAGGCGGCCCGTCGTATTTTTTTGGCTCTAGTTTAATATAAGACTGATTTTTTACAGCCTCGAAGAGGCTGAATCTCAGTAACACTGTGAAGAAAGTCCAGTGGACTTTCGATAGCGAAGCGGAGAATTTAGCGTAGCGCAGTGCGGTGACGGAATAAACTCACTCCTAGCGTCCCGAAGATGAAGAAGAGCCAGTGGCTCTTCGATAACGAAGTACAACGAAGTGGAGAAAAAAAACGACATTGAGACCGTTTGGCAAAAATCAGTCATATGTTGTACTAGAGCGATTTTTTTGTAGTCCCACTAACCGCTGTCGCGACCCCCGCTGTCCCTCCGCTGGAAGCCCTTTTTGTCTCTTCATTTATATTATACTTATATTATCGTTTACTTATCAATCATAAATAAACGATAAAATAAATGTAACTTAACTATGTAGAAATTGCAGTGCAAAATTAGCAAGTGTGGTCTATTGTTCTCAGCGGTTTTTTCAAGGTATTGGTGAGAAAAAAGAGGGGTAGGCTAATTGTCGAAAAAAAGTGTCTCAGCGTAGGCGGCTGGTGCTGCTTTTGTATTTTAGTTTTTTGTCATAGCTGTCAGAGACGGCAATGTCGTGTGGAGTGGCATGGGGTGAAAAATAGTGGCGGACGGTGTGGCCTATAAGCAGCGTTTTGTTATGTTTTGGAAGTTTCCATACGTGGAATTTATTGATTGTAATAAAGATACACTTGTATTAAAGCTGCAAAAGTGAATGTTAATTCTGGTCGTAATATTTGTTCAGATGAAAATAATATGTTACTTTTGAAAATCCTTTTTGAGGGGGCAATAGAAGCGATGTTTAAAATGTATATTACTGAGAATATGACTATTAGATTATTTTTTGATAGGTTGAAATAATAATTAAAAATCATTTCATATAATCTTTATATTAATTTAATCTTAATTGTTATGTTTAAACATTTACTCAGATTCTTGCTCTTGGTTACGATGTTTGTCGTGCCTTGGGCAACCCGAGGGCAGTCGTTTAGCTTCTCGTGCGACTTCGAGAGCGACAGCGACACCGCGGGATGGGTGTTTGCGAACGGCAGCCAGACCAACCAATGGTTCATCGGCTCCGCCACAAACAACGGAGGCTCCAAGAGCCTTTACATCTCCAACAACAACGGCACGTCAAACACCTACACCGTTTCTACGGTGACGTTTGTGTATGCCTACAAGGAATTCACCCTCAGCGCCGGCGGCTATGCCATCAGCTACGACTGGAAGTGCTATGGCGAGTCCAACTACGACTACGTCAGGGTGTTCCTGGCCCCCTCATCCTTCAACCCCACACCGGGCTAAGACCCCGCGGGCGGCACCAGCGCATATTCTTGGTCCTCGGCCGCCCTTCCCTCGGGCTTTATCAGTCTCAGTGGAGCCAACAAGTTGAACTTGCAGTCCAATTGGCAGAACCACTTTGAGGAATTCGCCGTGTCGACCCCCGGCACCTACCGCTTGGTTTTTGCCTGGGCCAACGATGCCAGTGGCGGTACCACCCCTCCGGGTGCCATCGACAACATTATTTTCGAGCAGCCCACCTGTCCGCGTCCGAGCAACCTGCAGTTTGCCAATGTATTGCCTCACTCGTTTGATGTCTCTTGGACGGAGGCTGGCACCGCCAGCAGCTGGCTGGTGTATGTCGATTCCGCCGGAGCGGCCATCGACTCCTCGGTGGTGTACGACACTATGTACAGTGTCGTGGGTCGCGCCGCCAACACGGCCTACAATGTGCGTGTGGCGTCGCTGTGCGATGCTGGCGACACCAGCATGTGGCTCTCGTCGAGTTTCCGCACGCCCTGCACCTTTTTAGATTCGTTGCCTTTCTTTGAGGACTTCGAGGATTCCCCCACGGGCAGCAGCACTACTGGCAGCCCCTTTGCCTACTGTTGGACCCGCCTAAACAACGGCACCTCCTCAGGTGGTTACCCCTACGTCAGTTCTTCTTCTACATATAACCACACCCCTGGCGGCAACAAAGGCCTCTATTGGTACAACACTACCACCACTGGCACCTATGGCGACTACCAGACGATAGTGATGCCGGGTGTCGACACCAACTACAACCCCATCCGCACCCTGCAGGTGCGTTTCTGGGCCCGGGCCTCTTCCACCAGCTACAGCCCCGTCTTGCAGGTGGGTGTGCTGACCAATCCCAACGACAACAGTACCTTTGAGCTGGTGTCCACGGTCAATGTGGGCAACTCCGCTGTCTACGCCGAGTACGAAGTGCCCCTGGGCACCTACGCCGACACGGGCTGCTACGTGGCCATCCGTGCCCTCCGTCCCGCTAGTTCGTGGTATGTGTACTTGGATGATGTCACCCTCGAACTTGCTCCCACCTGCCCCCGGATGACCGAGCTTAATGTGGCTGCCACTGTGGGTGCAGCACGCGTCTCTTGGGACTACTCCGACCAATTGGGCTTTGCTCCCGACTATTTCGAGCTGAGCTATCGCTATACCGATGACACGCTGGGCACGCCCACCACGGTGACAACTAACAGCCTCAGTCACATACTCAACGGTCTTGACCCCGACACTTCTTACACCGTCACCGTAACGCCCAATTGTGGCGACAATGGCTTTGGTCAGTCCCTCACCAGGGTCTTCAGCACTGCCGCGCTGCCCTGCCTGGAGTGGGATACCACAGGTGGTCCATCAAGTCCTGAAGCCATTTACCCAATTGGCACCCCCGGCACAGGCACCACCAACGTGATGCCGGTCAACGGCGGCTACAGCTACTCCTACTGCAACCACCTGATTTTGGCCTCCGAGGTGAACAGTGGTGCCGTCTATTTCAGCGGTATCGACTTCGACTATGCCGGTTCTTCGCCCATGACGTCCACCGTCAACTGCTCCATCTATATGTGCCATACCACCATGGCCACCTGCACCGCCTTTGCTCCTGTGTCGGACCTGCAGTTGGTTTACATAGGTCCCATCAATTGCACCACTAGCGGGTGGAACCACTTCGAGTTCAACCAAGGCACCTTCGCTTACGATGGCACCAGCAATATCATAGTGGCTATTGTAAAGAACAGCGGAGCGCTGGAGACGGGTGCCCTTTTCCGCTACCAGCAAACTAGTTCCTCCATGTCTCACCGCGTCTATCGCAGCGATTCGCCCTACACTCTGGCCGATATGGGCACAGCCACAGCCGGCAACTCCATGTGGCGCACCAATATGCGCCTGACCACTGGCGGCGGTGGCATTTGCATGCAGACGGCTTCCTGTGCCGCTCCTTCTATTGTGGTCGACAGCGTCCATTCCACCGATGTTTCCATCTCTTGGATTCCGGGCTATCAGGAGACCACCTGGGATGTGGACTATCGTTTGTCTACGGACACCGCCTGGACCAATGCTGCCATGGCGGTCACCGCTACCGATTACACCATCACCGGCCTCCAGGCCAACAGTAACTATGTGGTGCGTGTGATGTCGCTCTGCTCCGACACCAATATAGCCGCCCAAATCACTTTCCGCACCGATTGCGGTCCCACCCCTGTGCCTTTCTATGAGGATTTCGACACATGGTCCAATGTCACATCCGACCCGCTGCCCGATTGCTGGTATAAAAAGACCAACTATACGACTAGCTACCCCTACGCTTCTACCTCCTACAACCACAGTACTGGTGGCAGTAAGTCCATGTATATGTATTCTACCGCCACCACATATTCCTATATGGTGCTGCCCGAGTTTGCCGCTTCCATCGACTCGCTGCAAGTGAGTTTCTGGCTCCGTAAGACAGCCTCTGCCAACCACCGTCTTATCGTGGGCGTAATTACCGACCCCACCGACGAGACCACCTTTATCCCCGTCGACACGGTGCAAAACTCGGCCATGTCCATCTGGGAGGAGTTCACCGTTATTATGGCGCGCTATGCCGACACCATTCCCGGAGCCCGCATTGCCATCATGTCGCCCAACGGCGAGGCTAGCTATCCCTATCTCGACGACCTCACGGTAGAGTATGTGCCCGACTGTCTGCCTGTTGACAATCTCAGGGCAACAAACATCACCCAGAGTTCCGCCGACATCATCTGGGAGGAGCTTGGCGATGCTTCCAGCTGGACCGTCGAGTACGGCGTGAATGGTTTCACCCTCGGCACCGGCACCACCGTTTATGCCTACGACACCACCATCAACATCACCGGCCTTATGTCCAACACGCTGTACGATGTCTATGTGACACCCGATTGCGGCAGCGGCGGCATTGCCGGCGTGACCTACTACTCTTTCCGCACCAACTGCGGATACATCGACTCGTTGCCTTACTTCGAGAGTTTTGAGAGCTATCCCGATGGTGCTAGCAGCATCGCACCTCCCGACTGCGGCGTGCCTTGCTGGCACCGTTTGGACAATTCCACCACCTATCACTTCGGCTATGTGGGTTCCCGTTCTTCCTGGCCCACTGGCGGTCATACCGGCACAGGCTTCCTCTACTACTATATGCCCACCACCACCACCACCTATGCCGACTGGATTATCAGTGTGCTGCCCCCCATCAACCCGACCTTGCATCCGACAAACACCCTTCAGGTGTCCTTCTGGGTGAAGATGAACTCCGCCACCACCGATGGTGACATCGTGGTGGGTGTGATGACCGACCCGACCGTGGACTCCACCTTTGTGCCGGTAGACACGGTGAGTGTGGCCGGAGATGTTTATGACATGAAGGAGGCCTACCTTAGCACTTACACCGACACGGGTGCCTACATCGCGCTGAAGTTCTTCCGCGACCCCTCTACGACCACGTACTATTTTGTTGATGATATCACCGTAGAACCTATCCCGGCATGTCCTCCGGTCAGCAACATTGCCTTAGCAGGTCTTGACACCAATATGCTGTCGGTGACCTGGACGGAGAACGGCACCGCCACCTCTTGGGATATTGAATATGGTCCTGCGGGCTTCTCTCGCGGTAGTGGTACCACTGATGTGGTCACCGCCGTGCCCTACACCATCACCGGCCTGACCCCCAACACCAATTACGATATTTATGTCACTCCCGTTTGCACTGAGGGAGCCTCGGCGACGCGCAGTGCCACCTTCCGAACTGCCAACAGCTACATCGGACTCCCCTTTGTGTGCAACTTTGAGGACACCGTACAGAACAGCTGCTGGACACTTGAGAACGGCTCCGTCACCAACAAGTGGTACATTGGCACCGCTGCCCAAAACGGTGGGGCCAACGGTCTCTATATCTCCAACACCAACGGATCTACCAATGCATACGACGGCACCAGTGCCTCTGTGGCCTACGCCTATGTGGACTTGCTGCTGAGCACTCCCGGCGAATATGGCTACATCTTTGACTGGAAGTGCCACGGCGAGGGTTCCTTCGACTTCCTTCGTGCAGCCCTTGTGCCGGGAACTGAAAGTTTCACGGCTGGCACCACCCTGCCCACAGGCCTGAGTTCTACCTCGATACCTGCCACCTGGATTTCGCTCGACGGCAACACCAGGCTGAATCTGAACGACACGTGGCTGACGCAGAGCGACGTTATCAATGTTCCCAGCGCAGGTGTATACCACTTGCTCTTCGTGTGGCGCAACGACGGTTCGGTTACCAACCAGCCCCCCATCGCCATCGACAACGTCGAATTCTTGCGTAGTGTCTGTACCAGACCCACTAACCTCACCCTCACCAACCTGACGCAGACCACTGCCGAATTCAGTTGGGAGGAGGCGGGCAGTGCCACCACCTGGCAGTACCAGCTGGGTTCCGATTCGATATACACCGTCTACGACACCAACGCCACCATCACAGGCCTAAGCCCCAACACTGTTTACACCATCAAGGTGCGCTCGGTCTGCGACGACACCAACAACAGTTTCTGGTTGACCTATACCTTCCGCACGCTGTGTGGGAGCATCACGCTGCCTTTCACCGAGGACTTCGAGTCATCCTCCACGGGCAGCAGCACCACGGGCAGTGCTTTTGTCGACTGCTGGTACCTCCTGAACAACGGCACCAGCTATGGCGGTTACCCCTACGTCAGCAGCAGCTCCAGCTACAACCACACCCCGAGTGGTACCAAAGGACTCTACTGGTACAACACCACCACTATGGGCACCTACGGCGACTACCAGTGCGTCGTGCTGCCTCCGGTGGATTCCACCATCAGCGTCAGCACCCTGCAGTTGAGCTTCTGGGCCAAGGCTTCTTCGGCCTCGTACACCCCCGTCTTCCAAATTGGTGTGTTGACCGACCCCAACGACGTTACCACCTTTGTGGGTGTAGACACTGTGACTATCGTCAGTACCAATTGGCAGCATGTCGAGGTGAATCTTACACCGTACACTGGCACCGGCCATTGTGTGGCCGTCAAGGCCGACCGGCCCTCTAGTTCTTGGTATGCCTACGTGGACGACTTCACCCTCGACTACATACCCACCTGCATCTCGCCCCACGATGTACACGCTACTGCTGCTTCCACCAGCACCATCACCATCGACTGGACGGACATCACCCCCGCCTACGAGTGGCAGATAGAGTATGGTCCGCAGGGCTACACCCGCGGGTCTGCCGCCGGCACCGGCATGACAGTGACCGCTCACCCTGTGATGCTTACTGGTTTGGACACGTTGACCAACTATGACGTATATGTGCGTCCTATCTGCAGTGTGGGCGACAGTGCCCGCTGGTATTATCCTGCCACACTAAACACCGTCATGTGCGACAACTCGCAAATTGTGGCAATCGGTTCTGCTGGTTCCACGGGCACCTCTTACATATCACCCGTGAACAACTACTACCGTTACACCCTCACCGAGACCATCATCGACAGTGCCGAAATCGGTGGCCCGATGGACATCGAATACATAGCCTACTACTATGATTACAGCTCCCCCTCGACGGACAAGACCAACTGCACCATCTACTTCCAGCCCACTACGCTGAGCACCTTTGCCAGTAGCTCCAGTGTCGTGGCTCTTGATTCCTCTGCCGTGAAGGTGTATACTGGCGCCCTCAACTGCCAGCAGGGATGGAATTTCTTCCTTCTCGACACGGTTTACAGCTACGACGGCCTCACCAACCTGTTGATTATCGTCGACGATAACTCAAATGCCTATGACGGTAGTTCATACGTCTTCAAGACCGAGCCCTGCTCCGGCAACAAGACCCTCTACTACTACTCCGACACTTACGATCCCGATGTGACGAACCCCTCGGGCTTCTCGGGTACTACGGGTACGGTCTCTTGGCGTACCGTTACCCAGTTGCTCTCCTGCTCGGGAGTCTCCTGCCCCGCGCCCATCGTCACCTCCGAGACCCACGACTACCATTCTGCCACCATCACTTGGAACGGCACTGGCAGCAACTATGAGGTGAACATCAAAGAAACCTCCGCTATCAACTGGCCTACCACCGACATCGCCGTGACGGGTACTACCTACACCTTCACCGGCCTGAATCCCGAGACCGCCTACACCTTCCGCGTGCGTCAGGACTGCACGGCCGACAGCAACGATTACAGCCAATGGTACGAAGGCTCCTTCGTTACCGACAGCCTGCCCTGCTTGACTCCCGACAGCCTGGTGGTCAGCGACTTGACCAACGTCCAGGGTACCTTCAGTTGGACAGTCCGCGGCAATGAAACCGGGTGGGACATCCATGTGTGGAACACTGGCGGTCTCGACTCCGTCTACCGCGTCACCACCAATCCTGCCACTGTGGGTGGTTTCACTGCCGGCGTCACCTACAACGCTGCCATCCGTCCCATCTGCGGTGTCGATGAATTTGAAGGCGACTATGGCGACACCATCCATTTCACCACTGCCACCTGCCCCGATGTCACCGGGCTTACCTCCAGCAATGTCACCGAAAGCAGCGTGACGCTGAACTGGACCGCCGACCCCATGGCCGAGAGCTGGCAGATTGAGTACGGTTTCGCCGGCTTTGCCCAGGGCACCGGCACCAGTGTCACCACCAACGTCAACACCTACGTGGTCACCGGTCTCGAAGACGAGAGCTCCTACGACTTCTACGTCCGTGCCATCTGTGGCACCGACTGGAACAGCGAGGGCTGGGCACACGTCTCTGCCACCACCCCGGCTGCCTCCGATCCTACCTACACCGTCACCGTCACTGTCAACGACGCTGCCATGGGCTCTGCCACCGGCGGCGGCTCCTTCCGCGCCGGCCAGAGCTGCACCGTTACGGCCACGCCCAACAGCGGCTACCACTTCGTCAGCTGGAGCAACGGCGTGACGGATAATCCCTACACCTTCACCGTGGTTGCCAACATCACCCTCACCGCCACCTTTGCTGCCGACAGCACCGAGGGCATCGAGGAGGTGGCTGGCGACGCCGTCTGCACCATCTACCCCAACCCCACCAGCGACGTCACCACCATCAGCGTCAGTGGTGTTAATGGCAAGGTACGCATTGCCGTGGTCGACATCAACGGTCGCACTGTGGCCACCGAGACCCTCGAGTGCAGCAGCGACTGCCAGAAGACCATGGATGTTGCCAACCTGGCCCAGGGTGCTTACTTCGTCAAGATCACTGGCGACAATGTCAATATGGTGAAGAAACTTGTTGTGCGCTAGTCGTGCAGCAAGCATGATTGAGAATTAATAATGTAGTATTAATAATTGTCAGTCTACATATCAAAGGCGGGTTGCCCCGATTGCGGGGCGACCCGCCTTCTTTTAATCGTTTCCTGCCAAAAGTCGCCGGAGACCTTTTTCACAATTCGAGAAATGCAGATGGACAAGACAGACATACCCTTTCCATTGTAAGTTCGTACGATGAAGTTTTCTTTTGTTTGATGTCCGCCATGTTTGCAGAGGCTGACATGGCTTTGGCTCGGTCTCGAAAATTAATCGCTCTAGTACAACATATGACTGATTTTTGCCAAACGGTCTCAATGTCGTTTTTTTTCTCCACTTCGTTGTACTTCGTTATCGAAGAGCCACTGGCTCTTCTTCATCTTCGGGACGCTAGGAGTGAGTTTATTCCGTCACCGCACTGCGCTACGCTTGTACGGTGTTACTGAGATTCAGCCTCTTCGAGGCTGTAAAAAATCAGTCTTATATTAAACTAGAGCCATAAATTATCGGACTCTCGCTTGCGCCATGTTAGCGGAGGCTGACATGGCTATGGCTCGGTCTCGAAAATAAATTTTCGGACTCTCGCTTACGCCATGTTCGAATCCGCGGACCGCTGTTTGACAGCGGAGCAACCGCGGAGGGTTGCTTTCTCCACTTCGTTATCGAAGCCCTCCACTGGAGGCCTTCTTCACCCGCTGTTGGGCAGCGGAGCAACTGCTAGGGGCTGCTTTCTGCACTACGTTATGGAGGTCTCTAGGGGAGGGGCTAGGTGATGTAGTGTGGTATCTTGTTTGTTTTCTGTAGGTTGCGTGTATGTCTGGTGGTGTGTGTGCCTTTCGGGGTGTTTTTTTGTGGTTGCCTGATGTTTTTACACTGGTTTGGGCCACAGGATGGCGTTGGGGTGTGGCTGAACTGTTCCGCAGAAAGTGCCGATGGGGTTGTGGTGTAAAAGCGCTGCATAGTGTTGAACTGAGGTAGATGGCTTTTTTTGCTTTTTTGTCTCGGCTGTTGGGGGCAGGAATGCTGTGGCAGCAATGTTTGCCAGCCCATGCAGGTGGGGTAGGGTAAAGGAGAAGTGATGGGTTGGAGAGGGGCAGGGGAGGCTTGGGTTGTGCGTATTTGTATGAATGTAAAAAAGATACACAGGAATTAAAAGTGCAAATATATATGTTAATTTTCTGCGAAATATAGGGTCGGATGAATTTTTTTTTTTATTTTTGGTGTGCCTTTACGGAGGTTCGGTTTGATGGTTTTATGGATTGTATGTAACTGAAAATATAACGCTCTAGTACAACATATGACTAATTTTTGCCAAACGGTCTCAATGTCGCGTCCCTTCGGGACGCTAGGAGTGAGTTTATTCCGTCACCGCACTGCGCTACGCTTGTACGGTGTTACTGAGATTCAGCCTCTTCGAGGCTGTAAAAAATCAGTCTTATATTAAACTAGAGCCAAATATAAACATTGGGTACTTGATAATTTATAAGGATGGCTTCAAAAATCATTCATATATCTTTTATTAATTAAATACTAAATTGTTATGTTTAAACATCTACTAAGACTATTGCTCTTGGCCGCCATGCTGGCTGTGCCGTGGGCAACTCAAGGTCAGTCGTTTAGCTTCTCGTGCGACTTCGAGAGCGACAGCGACACCGCGGGATGGGTGTTTGCGAACGGCAGCCAGACCAACCAGTGGTTCATCGGCTCCGCCACAAGCAACGGAGGCTCCAAGAGCCTTTACATCTCCAACAACGGTGGCACGTCAAACGCCTACACCGTTTCTACGGTGACGTTTGCGTATGCCTACAAGGAATTCACCCTCAGTGCCGGCGGCTATGCCATCAGCTACGACTGGAAGTGCTATGGCGAGAGCAGCTGGGACTACATCAGAGTATTCCTGGCCCCGTCTACCTTCACCCCAAATCCTGGTACCGACCCTACGGGCGGCACTAGTACCAACACCTGGAGTACGGCCTCTCTCCCGTCGGGCTTTATCAGTCTCAGCGGGGCCAACAGGTTGAACTTGCAGTCCAATTGGCAGAACCACTTTGAGGAATTCACCGTGTTGGCCCCCGGCACCTACCGTTTGGTTTTTGCCTGGGCCAACGATGCCAGCGGCGGTACCACCCCTCCGGGTGCCATCGACAACATTATTTTCGAGCAGCCCACCTGTCCGCGTCCGAGCAACCTGCAGTTTGCCAATGTATTGCCTCACTCGTTTGATGTCTCTTGGACGGAGGCTGGCACCGCCAGCAGCTGGCTGGTGTATGTCGATTCCGCCGGAGCGGCCATCGACTCCTCGGTGGTGTACGACACTATGTACAGTGTCGTGGGTCGCGCCGCCAACACGGCCTACAATGTGCGTGTGGCGTCGCTGTGCGATGCTGGCGACACCAGCATGTGGCTCTCGTCGAGTTTCCGCACGCCCTGCACCTTTTTAGATTCGTTGCCTTTCTTTGAGGACTTCGAGGATTCCCCCACGGGCAGCAGCACTACTGGCAGCCCCTTTGCCTACTGTTGGACCCGCCTAAACAACGGCACCTCCTCAGGTGGTTACCCCTACGTCAGTTCTTCTTCTACATATAACCACACCCCTGGCGGCAACAAAGGCCTCTATTGGTACAACACTACCACCACTGGCACCTATGGCGACTACCAGACGATAGTGATGCCGGGTGTCGACACCAACTACAACCCCATCCGCACCCTGCAGGTGCGTTTCTGGGCCCGGGCCTCTTCCACCAGCTACAGCCCCGTCTTGCAGGTGGGTGTGCTGACCAATCCCAACGACAACAGTACCTTTGAGCTGGTGTCCACGGTCAATGTGGGCAACTCCGCTGTCTACGCCGAGTACGAAGTGCCCCTGGGCACCTACGCCGACACGGGCTGCTACGTGGCCATCCGTGCCCTCCGTCCCGCTAGTTCGTGGTATGTGTACTTGGATGATGTCACCCTCGAACTTGCTCCCACCTGCCCCCGGATGACCGAGCTTAATGTGGCTGCCACTGTGGGTGCAGCACGCGTCTCTTGGGACTACTCCGACCAATTGGGCTTTGCTCCCGACTATTTCGAGCTGAGCTATCGCTATACCGATGACACGCTTGGCACGCCCACCACGGTGACAACCAACAGCCTCAGTTACATACTCAACGGTCTTGACCCCGACACCTCTTACACCGTCACCGTAACGCCCAACTGCGGCGACGGTGGCTTTGGCCAGCCCCTCACCAGGGTCTTCAGCACTGCCGCGCTGCCCTGCCTGGAGTGGGACACCACCAGCGGGGGAGGCGGCTCCAGCCCGGCAGAAACCTACGCTGTCGGCACCCCCGGCACCAGCACCAACAACGTGATGCCGGTCAACGGCGAATACAACTACTCCTACTGCAACCACCTGATTTTGGCCTCCGAGGTGAACAGTGGTGCCGTCTATTTCAGCGGCATCGACTTCGACTATGGCAGTTCTTCGCCCATGACGTCCACCGTCAACTGCTCCATTTATATGTGCCATACCACCATGGCCACCTGCACCGCCTTTGCCCCTGTGGCCGACCTGCAGTTGGTATATGAGGGTCCCATCATTTGCACCACTAACGGGTGGAACCACTTCGAGTTCAACCGGGGTACCTTCGCCTACAACGGCACCAGCAACATCATGGTGGCCATTGTGAAGAACAGCGGTGCGCTGGAGCCGAATGCCCTCTTCCGCTACCAGCAAACTTCGAGTTCCATGACTCACCGCGTCTACCGCGCCAATGCGCCCTACACTCTAGCCGATATGGCCGCGGCCACGGCCTCGGACTCCTACTGGCGCACCAATATGCGCCTGACCACTGGCGGCAACGGCGGCGGCACCTGTCTGCAGACGGTTGACTGTGCCGCTCCCAGCATTGCTATCGACAGCATCCATGCCAATGATGTTTCCATCTCTTGGATTCCGGGCTATCAGGAGACCACCTGGGATGTGGACTATCGTTTGTCTACGGACACCGCCTGGACCAATGCTGCCATGGCGGTCACCGCTACCGATTACACCATCACCGGCCTCCAGGCCAACAGTAACTATGTGGTGCGTGTGATGTCGCTCTGCTCCGACACCAATATAGCCGCCCAAATCACTTTCCGTACCCATTGTGGAGGTACGCCCGTGCCTTTCCACGAGGGGTTCGACACTTGGTCCACCGCTACTGCCGACCCGCTGCCCGACTGCTGGTATAAAAAGACCAACTATTCTACCAACTATCCTTATGCCTCCACCAGCTACAACCACAATGCCGGCGGCAGCAAAGCCATGTATATGTATTCTTCCAATACCACATGGAGCTATATGGTGCTGCCCGAATTTATACCTACTATCGACTCGCTGCAGGTGCGTTTCTGGCTGTATAAGTCCAACTCCACCTACAACCACCGCCTCATCGTGGGCGTAATCACCGATGAGAACGACGAGACCACCTTCGTCCCCGTGGACACGGTGCAAAACTCTACCACCTCCACGTGGGAGGAGTTCACCATACCGATGGACCGCTATGTGGACACCATTAGCGGCGCCCGCATAGCCATCATGTCGCCCGACGGCGAATACAGCTATCCCTACCTCGACGAACTGACGGTGGAGTACATACCCGACTGCCCGGCTGTTGACAATTTGGAAATTGTCAGTATCACCGGTACCACCGCCGACATCGCTTGGGAGGAGATAGGCGATGCCACCAGCTGGACCGTAGAGCTGGGACCTGCCGGTTTCACCCTCGGCACTGGCACCACCACCTATGTCTACGACACCATAGTCAACCTCGTCGGCCTGACCCCCAACACCAACTATGACCTGTATGTCATCCCCGACTGTCCCAGCGGCGTTGCCGGTACGGCCTACATCACCTTCCACACCAGCTGTGGGGCCTATCCTGTGCCTTTCAGCGAGGGCTTCGACACCTGGTCCAGCTCTACTGTCGACCCGTTGCCCCAATGCTGGTATAAAAAGACCAACTACTCCACCAGCTACCCCTACGCCTCCACCAGCTACAACCACAACCCTGGTGGCAGCAAGGCCTTGTATATGTATTCTACCAGTACCACATGGAGTTATATGGTGCTGCCCGATTTCGAGCCCTCGTTGGACTCGCTGCAGGTGCGTTTCTGGCTGTATAAGACCAACACCTCCTACAACCACCGCCTCTATGTGGGTGTGATCACCGCCGAAAACAACGAGAACACCTTCATCCCCATCGACACGGTGCAGAACTCGGCTCTCTCTACGTGGGAAGAGTTCACGGTTTCATTCGCCAACTATGTGGACACCATCCCCGGCGCCCGCATAGCCATCATGTCGCCCAACGGTGAATACAGCTATCCCTACCTCGACGACCTGACGGTGGAGTACATACCGGACTGTCCGCCTGTCGACAATCTGGCTGCCATCAATATTACCGGCTACTCCGCCGACATCAAGTGGGAAGAGCAGGGCGATGCCACCAGCTGGACCCTGGTGATGGGACCTTCCGGCTTTGCTGACGGTGCTGGCGACACCATCTATGCCTATGACACTATAGTCAACCTCGTCGGCCTGACCCCCAACACCAATTACGACGTGTATGTCACCACCGACTGTGCTGATGGCATAGGCGGTACGGCCTACACCTCCTTCCACACTTCCTGTCTGCCTGCCTCCGTGCCTTTCACTGAGGGCTTCGACACCTGGTCCAGCTCTACTGCCGACCCGTTGCCCCAATGCTGGTATAAAAAGACCAACTACTCCACCAGCTACCCCTACGCCTCCACCAGCTACAACCACAACCCTGGTGGCAGCAAGGCCTTGTATATGTATTCTACCAGTACCACATGGAGTTATATGGTGCTGCCCGATTTTGAGCCTACCATCGACTCCCTGCAGGTGCGTTTCTGGCTGTATAAGACCAACACCTCCTACAACCACCGCCTCATCGTGGGTGTGATCACCAATGAGAACGACGAGAGCACCTTCGTCCCCATCGACACGGTGCAGAACTCGGCTCTCTCTGCGTGGGAAGAGTTCACGGTTTCCTTTGCCAACTATGTGGACACCACCCCCGGCGCCCGCATAGCCATCATGTCGCCCAGCGGCGAATACAGCTATCCCTACCTCGACGACCTGACCGTGGAGTATGCGCCCGATTGTCCGTCTATCGACAACCTCACGCTCACGGCCATCGACTCCAATTACCTGACGCTTACATGGACCGAGATGGGCACTGCCACTTCGTGGACGTTGGAGTATGGCCCTGCCGGATTCACCCCAGGCTCCAGTGCGGGTACTACCGTTTCGGTTACATCGCTGCCCTACACCATCACTGGCCTGACCGCCAACACACTGTATGACGTGTATGTGTCACCCGACTGCGCCAGTGGCATTGGCGGTGTTGTCGTTGCCTCCTATCGCACTGCCAACTCATACGTCGGACTCCCCTTTGTGTGCAACTTTGAGAACACGACTCAGAATAATCTGTGGATTCTGGAGAACGGCTCAGTAACCAATAAGTGGTACGTTGGCACCGCTGCCCACAATGGCGGCGGCCACGGCCTCTACATTTCCAACACCAACGGTTCCACCAACAACTATGACGGAGCCAGCAGCTCGGTAGTTTACGCCTATGTGGACCTGATGCTGAGTGCTCCCGGCGATTACGGCTACTCTTTTGACTGGAAGTGCCAGGGCGAAAGCACCTTCGACTTCCTCCGTGCCGCCCTGGTGCCGGTGTCGCAATCTTTCAGTGCCGGCACCGCCCTGCCTTCTGGCCTGAGCGCTAGTGCCATGCCTTCGGACTGGATTTCGCTCGACGGCAATACCAAGCTCAATCTCAACAGCACTTGGCGGACGCAGAGCGACGTCATCAGTGTCCCCAACGCAGGTGTGTACCACATGCTCTTCGTGTGGCGCAACGACGGTTCTGTCACCAACCAACCTCCCATCGCCATCGACAATGTCGAAATCATGCGCCTGGTGTGCTCCCGACCCACGGGCCTCACCATCTCCAACCTGACGCAGACCTCTGCCGACTTTGAGTGGCATGAGGCTGGCAACGCCACGGAATGGCAGTACCAGCTGGGTTCCGACTCGATATACACCGTCTACGACACCACTGCCTCCATCACAGGCCTAAGCCCCAACACGACCTACACCTTCAAGGTGCGTTCGGTCTGCGACGACTCCAACAGCAGCTTCTGGTTGACCTACAACTTCCGTACCCCATGTGGCTACATTACGTTGCCCTATACCGAGGACTTTGAGTCATACTCCACGGGCAGCAGCAGCACGGGCAGTGCCTTTGTCAACTGCTGGTACCGCCTGAACAACGGCACCAGCTATGGCGGTTACCCCTACGTCAGCAGCAGCTCCAGCTACAACCACACCCCGAGTGGTACCAAAGGACTCTACTGGTACAACACCACCACTATGGGCACCTACGGCGACTACCAGTGCGTCGTGCTGCCTCCGGTGGATTCCACCATCAGCGCCAGCACGCTGCAGTTGAGCTTCTGGGCCAAGGCTTCTTCGTCCTCATACGTCCCCATTTTCAAAATTGGCGTCATGACCGACCCCAACGACATTACCTCCTTTGTGGGTGTCGACACCGTGACCATCACCGGCACCACCTGGCAGAACGTCGAGGTGCCTCTGGCATTGTATGCCGGCACCGGCCAGTATGTGGCCGTCAAGGCCGACCGACCCTCTAGCTCGTGGTATGCTTACGTGGACGACTTCACCCTCGACTACATACCCACCTGCATTGCGCCTCGCGATGTGCACGCTACCGCTGCCACCACCAGCACCATCACCATCGACTGGACGGACATCACCTCCGCCTACGAGTGGCAGATAGAGTATGGTCCGCAGGGCTACACCCGCGGGTCTGCCGCCGGCACCGCCATGACAGTGACCGCTCACCCTGTGATGCTTACAGGTTTGGACACGTTGACCAACTATGACGTATATGTGCGTCCCATCTGCAGCGTGGGCGACACAGCCCGCTGGTATTATCCCACCCCAATGATCACTGCCATGTGCGACAACACCATGACAGTAGACATCGGATCGACCAGCTCCGCCACCACCACCTACTACGCTCCGCTGAACAACTACTACAACTACACCCTCACCGAGACCATCATCGACAGTGCCGAGATAGGCGGACCGATGGACATCGAGTACATAGGCTACTACTATGACTACAGTTCTCCCTCGACCCTCAAGACCAACTGCACCATCTACTTCCAGCCCACCACGCTGAGCACCTTTGCCAGCACCTCCAGTGCTGTGGCACTTGATTCCTCTGCCGTAAGGGTCTACACAGGTTCGCTCAACTGTCAGGAAGGTTGGAACTTCTTCCGTCTCGACACGGTCTACAGCTACAATGGCCTCAGCAACCTGATGATTATTGTCGACGACAACTCCGGCGATTATGACGGTAGTTCCTATGTCTTCAAGACCTCTCCCTGCTCCGGTAGCAAGACCCTCTACTACTACTCCGACGATGACGACCCCAGTCCCACCAGTCCCTCATCGTTCGATGACCTCATGGATATAGCATCGTGGCGCCCCGTCACCCAGCTGGTTTCCTGCTCTGGTACTTTCTGCACAGTGCCCATCATCACCTCCGAGACCCACGACTACCATTCTGCCACCATCACTTGGAACGGCACTGGCAGCAACTACGAGGTGAACATCAAGGAAACCTCTGCCATCAACTGGCCTTCTACGGATATTGCTGTGACGGGTACTACCTATACCTTCACGGGCCTGAATCCCGAGACGGCCTATACTTTCCGTGTGCGTCAGGACTGCACGGCCGACAGCAACGATTACAGCGAATGGTATGAGGGAAGCTTTGTCACCGACAGCCTGCCCTGCCTGTCACCCGACAGCCTTGTGGTCAGCGACTTGACCAACGTCCAGGGTACCTTCAGTTGGACGGTCCGCGGCAACGAAAGCGTGTGGGACATCCATGTGTGGAACACTGGCGGTCTCGACTCCGTCTACCGCGTCACCACCAATCCTGCCACCGTGGGTGGCTTCACGGCCGGCGTTACCTACAACGCTGCCATCCGTCCCATCTGCGGTGTTGAGTTGATCGAAGGCGACTATGGCGACACCATTCGTTTCACCACTGCCACTTGCCCCGATGTCACCGGGCTTACCTCCAGCAATGTCACCGAAAGCAGCGTGACCCTCAGCTGGACCGCCGACCCCATGGCCGAGAGCTGGCAGATTGAGTACGGCTTCGCCGGCTTTGCCCAGGGCACCGGCACTAGTGTCACCACCAACGTCAACACCTACGTGGTCACCGGTCTCGAAGACGAGAGCTCCTACGACTTCTACGTCCGTGCCATCTGCGGCACCGACTGGAACAGCGAGGGCTGGGCACACGTCTCTGCCACCACCCCCGCAGCCTCCGATCCCACCTACACCGTCACCGTCAATGTCAACGACGCTGCCATGGGCTCTGCCACCGGCGGCGGCACCTTCCGCGCCGGCCAGAGCTGCACCGTTACGGCCACGCCCAACAGCGGCTACCACTTCGTCAGCTGGAGCAACGGCGTGACGGATAATCCCTACACCTTCACCGTGGTTGCCAACATCACCCTCACCGCCACCTTTGCCGCCGACGGCACCGAGGGCATAGAGGATGTGGCTGGCGATGCCCTCTGCACCATCTACCCCAACCCCACCAGCGACGTTACCACCATCAGCGTCAGCGGCGTCAATGGCAAGGTACGCATTGCAGTGGTCGACATCAACGGCCGCACTGTTGCCACCGAGACCCTCGAGTGCAACGCCGACTGCGAGAAGACCATGGATGTAGCCAACCTGGCCCAGGGTGCTTACTTCGTCAAGATCACGGGTGAGCGTGTGAACCTGGTGAAGAAACTCGTGGTAAGATAACGTGCGGCTAAGAGATTATTAGCTCACTACCATACATCTGTGTTTGCCATAGAAGGGCAGACCAATAGATACGCTAGCTAGGCGGGTGGCCATTCGGCCGCCCGCCTTTTTTAGGTGCTGATGCACTACAACGCCGGGGGTTCTCGCCAAATGGTAAAAAATGTGAAAACGACATAAATGATTTTTTTTTTGTATCTTTGCACCGCTTTTTTTGTTTAGTAAAGTGTATAAAATATTATTAATCAAATACTTTTTTATTATTATCAACTAAACTGTATTAGCAATGAAAAAAGCTTTTACCAAAATGATGATGCTAATGGCTCTTTTGGTGCCATTGGCTCTGAGTGCACAGTCCTATCAGTCTGTGCCCTACTCGGAGGGTTTTGAAAACCCGACGGGTTCTCCTTCATTGCCTGCAGGTTGGGTGGACTATGCCACTGGCTCTTCCAGTGCCGGCACTTTCCCCAGTGCCTACCAGTATTCACCCAACGCCCGTACAGGCAACTACTACTATGAGTTGGAAAGCACCGTCGGTGCTCTGGAAATCGGCGCTACGCCCGAGTTCGAGAATGTTTCCAACCTCATGATGGACTTCTACTACTGCGCCGTTAGCGCCTATTCCCCCAACATGGTGGAGATTGGCGTGATGGAAGACACGGTCTTTGTACCTGTCGACACGATGAGCCTTACCTATTCTTCGAGCTTTAGCAGCAGTAACTATCAGCACTACCGGGTCTATTTTGCCGATTACACTGGCGACGGCCATCGCATTGCTTTCCGCACCTCGCGTTCTTCCGGCCAGTACACCTTTTTCATCGACGATATGACCATTTCTAACATCCCCGGCTGCCCCTATATGCCCAGCAACCTGGTGGTCAGCACCGACAGTGTCAGTGCCACCCTTTCCTGGACGGCCCCCACTACCTCTGCCGGCTACTTCATCTACCTCAACAACGACAGCACTTGGTACAACACTTATACCGAGAGCTATACCTTTACAGGACTCAATCCCAGCACCTATTATAGCGGCTATATCTACAACTCCTGCGACGGCACCGACACCAGCGATGCCTTGGCTTTCAGTTTCTTCACTCCCTGTGGCAGTGTGGTCATTGCCCCTGGCAGCTCCTACGCCGAAGGCTTTGAGAGCGGCATTTCACCATGTTTTATGCAGGAGCATCTGAGTGGTTCCAATGACTGGTACGCCACTACCACCACCAGCTACCCCAGTTCCGCTCACGGCGGGGTCCAGGTGGCTGCATTCACCCACAGCTACACGGGCGACGAAACCATGTTGATTTTCCCCAACTTCGATATGTCGGCCCTCGCCAACGGAGCCGAACTCAGTTTCTGGCACACCCAGGTCTCTTGGGGTAGTGACCAGGACGAGCTGCATATCTACTATCGCACCTCCGACACCGCTGCTTGGACGCTGTTGGAGAGCTATACCGACAATATCACCAGCTGGACCGAGGAGGTTCTCCAGCTGCCCAATTCCGCCTTTGCCGATTTCTACCAGATTGCCTTCAAGGGTGTCGACGAATGGGGTCATGGCGTGAAGATTGACGACGTCAGCATCTATGCCGCCAGCAGCTGCGCTGCTCCCATGGCTTTCTATGTCACTGGCACCACCAGCGGCGAGGTGAGCCTGGAATGGCGCGACACCACTTCCTATGCATGGGAGATTGCCTATGGTCCTATGGGTATCACGCCCGACACCGTTGTGACGGGCCTTCTATCGGGCCTTTCCGATACCACCATCACGATTATGGGTTTGGCCGACAGCGTCACCTATGATTTCTATCTGCGTGCCGACTGCGGCACCGAGCCGAGCCGTTGGGTGGGTCCCGTAACGGCCCGTCCCAATCTCTTTACTATGACCACTGGCGCCACCGACACCATCCGCACCTGCGGAGGCACCCTGGCCGATGATGGTGGCTTGTTGGGCAACTACTCCGCTAGCCAGACATCCTACATGGTGGTCTTCCCCGAAGACAGCACCATGACCGTCTCACTTCAGGGTACCGTAGACCTCTATACCTCATACGGCTATAATTATGCCACGCTCACTATCTACGAGGGTGTGGGTACCACCGGCCGTGTGCTGGGCGAGTACACCGGCAGCAACAACAATGTCTCTGTTGCCTCTACCTCCGGTCCTTTGACCATCAAGCTCTACGCCTATGGCTACGACGAAAGCTATAGCGCACCAGGTTTCCTGCTGACCACCAGCTGCAGCGACCTCTCTTCTTGCACCGACCCCTATGACATTGCCGTTACCGACGTGGCGGGTGCTTCCGCCACCCTCACTTGGAACTATGGCACCACAAGTACGCCCGACTTTTGGAGCATCGAGGTGATAGACACCGCTTCTGGCAGCACCCTTACCTTTACGGCTGCCGACACTGCCCGCAGCTGCCAGCTGACGGGTCTGAGCCAGACCACCTTCTACCTCGTCCGCCTACAGGCTTCCTGCACCTCTGGCGACACCAGCAACTTCATCGCTACCAGTTTCACCACTCCCTGTCTTGCCGGCGGCAATATTCAGATAGGTGAGGGCACCGTGGGTCTCACTACCCACCCCATCAATACGTATTACAACTACAGCCTCTGCCAGATGTTGTTCCGCGCCGAAGAGTTAACCGAAGTGCACGACTCTATCTTTGGAATCAAACTGTTGGCTAACTCCGTCGGAGCCAGCTATGCCGACATCGACATCTATATCGATACCACCAGTCTGGACACCCTCACCGGTCCAATTGTTGTCATGGATTCCACTAAGCGGTTATACTCTGGTATTTATAACCTGCAGGCCGGCGTGAACGAGATTGCTTTCGACTCCGTTTGGTTGCGTCCCAACATGACCAGCAATATCATTGTCACTATTGACAACAACACGGGTTCGTACAGCAGCAGCTCCAGTTGGCTGGGCACTGGTGGCCTGACCGGCACCACGCTGTACTATTATAACGATGGCAGCAACTATGATCCTACCACGGCCGTTAGCCTCAACACCACCGACAACCGTCCCAATGTGATTTTCATGACTCCTTGTGCCGATGTCAGCTGTGTGGCTCCCAATGTGACGGCTGTTACCGGTGCCAACAGCATCACCCTGAACTGGATTCCTGGCAGCAGCGAGACGGAATGGAGCGTCGCGTATAAGCTTGTTGGCGATACCGCATGGACCGTTCTCTCCGCTTCTACCTCTGCCACTACCGCCACCATCACCGGTCTTTTGTCCAACACCGCCTACACAATCCGTGTGAGCAGCCTCTGCGGCGACACCTCCGTTGCTACCCTTCGTCAGGTGACTACCCAATGCGGCCCTCTTACCGATGCCGAATTGCCCTTGGTAGAAAACTTCGATAACTTTGTTGCCTCCAGCAGTGCCGACGAGTTGCAGTCCTGTTGGCATCGTGGCGCACCTTACTCCAGCTACGGCTACTGGTACTACTATCCTTATGCCAATACCTATACGGTGCACTCAGGCACTGCCAGCATGTATTTCGATGGCTATAATACCCCCAGCACGTTGGTTCTTCCCGAAATCAGTGTAGGGGCAGACTCCCTCATCATGTCGTTCTATTCTTACACCTCATCTTATTCCAGCCCCACCCTCGTCGTGGGTGTGATGTCCGACCCCACGGTCGACAGCTCCTTCGTTACTGTCGACACCATCAACTTGGAATTGGCAGGCAACTGGAATCGCCAAGAGGTAGAGTTCTGGAACTATGCTGGCACGGGCCACTACCTGGCTATACGTTGTTTCGACGATGCCGTTTATATCGATGACCTCACCGTCATGCGCAACTCTACCTGCCGTCGCGTCGATAGCGTTTCCGTATCCAACATCACCGGCACTACGGCCGACATCACCTTTGTGGACACCGCCAACGCGGGCAGCTACACCCTCTATTGGGGTACTTCTGATGACATCTCCGCTGCCACCGACAGCATGACTATCACGGGCAGCCCCTTCAGCCTCTCCGGTTTGACGGGCAGCACCTACTACTATGCTTGGATTCGCACCAACTGCGTTGCCGAGAATAGTTTCTGGGCCCCCGTGCCGCGTTTCCGCACCAGTTGTCCTCTTGAGGTGGTTACCACCAGCAGCTCCTACATGGACGACTTCGAGTCGGGCTTGTCAGCCTGCATCTCGCAGGAATATGTGTACGGCAACCACGACTGGGAGGTCACTACCACCAGTAGTAATCCCAACAGTGCCCACAGTGGCTCCTATGTGGCTGCTTTCACCCACGACGTCAACACAGGTGACGAAACCATGCTCATTCTCCCCGCCTTCGATATGACTGCCCTCAACTTGGGCGCCGAACTCAGTTTCTGGCACACCCAGGTATCGTGGGCAGGCGACCAGGACGAACTCTACGTCTATTATCGTACCTCCGACACGGGTGCTTGGATTCAGTTGCAAGGCTATACCAACGAAATAGCCGATTGGACCGAGGAGACTATCCCGCTGCCGGGCTCCATCAATGCCTCCTACTACGAGATAGGCTTTAAGGCTGTCGACGGCTATGGCTATGGCGTGAAACTGGACGACATCACGGTCTTCGCCACTCCTACCTGTACACGTCCTGACACCCTCAGCGCCGTGCCTTCCGACATTACTGCCACCCTTTCGTGGGTTGCCAATGCCGCCAGTTACCAGGTCGAATACCGCCAGATGGGCGACACCACCACCTACACTGGCACCACCACCACCAACAGCTTCACCGCTGTCGGCCTCAGCAGTCTTACCAGCTACGAGTTCCGTGTGCGCGCCATTTGTTCGGGTGCCGATACAAGCCGTTGGTCCAGCTGGGCAACCTTCCGCACCAGCCTCTGTCCCAACCCGACCACCGTCTATAGCTTCGACTCCACCATGAGCAGCACTACGAGCGACTTTTGCCCCATGGGTTACAGCAACTACAATTACAGCTACACCCAGACCATCATCGACAGCGCCATGCTGGCCGGCCTCAGCGGCGACATCACCGCCATGGCCTTTAGCACCGCTTCGGCTTCTGCAGGCAGTTATTACACCAATATGGATGTCTACCTGGCCAATGTCTCCGAGAGCACACTCGACGCTGGCTTCATCCATCCCGACAGCACCCACCTGTTTGTGCAGGTGACCCATGCCGCCAACCTCAGCTACAGTACCGCCGGCTGGCAGCTCTTCGCCTTCGACACCACTTTCACCTGGGACGGACACAGCAACATCCTGGTAAGTGTCAACCGCCAGCATGGTTTTTACACCTACGGTTCATCCTTCAATGTGCACAGCACCACTTCTGCCAAGAGCCGCTACATCTATGAGGATGGCTCGGCCTACGACCCTGCCACTGTCAGCGGCGGCACCGCCCAAAACTATGTCGGCGACCTGCAGTTCATCGTCTGTGGCAGTGCCTGTGTGGCTCCTGTCATCACCTCCGAGACCCACGACTATGAGTCTGCCACCATCACTTGGAGCGGCTCTGGCAACACCTATCAGGTGGCCGTCAAAGAGAGCACTGCTGTCGACTGGCCTACCGAGACCACGGTTACAGGCAATACCTACACCTTCACCGGACTCAACCCCGAAACCGACTACCTCTTCCGTGTCCGTCAGGACTGCTCTGCCGACAGCACTGGCATGAGCAGCTGGACCCTAGGAGCCTTCACTACCGACAGCCTGCCCTGCTTCGCACCCGAGAGTCTTGCCGTCAGCAACCTGACCAACGATCAGGGTACCTTCAGCTGGACTGCCCGCGGCAACGAAACCCAGTGGGATCTTCACGTGTGGAATACCGGTGGTCTCGACTCCGTCTACCGCGTCACCACCAATCCGGTTACCGTTGATGGTTTCACCGCCGGCGTCACCTACAACGCTGCCATCCGTGCCATCTGCGGATCTATGGAGTTAGAAGGTGACTATGGCGACACCATCACGTTCACCACTGCCACCTGCCCCGATGTCACCGGGCTTGCCGCCAGCAATGTTACCGAGAACAGCGTGACCCTCAGCTGGACCGCCGACCCCATGGCTGAGAGCTGGCAGATTGAGTACGGCTTCGCCGGCTTTGCCCAGGGCACCGGCACCAGTATCACCACCAACGCGGCCACCTACGTGGTCACCGGCCTCGAAGACGAGAGCTCCTACGACTTCTACGTCCGTGCCATCTGTGGCACCGACTGGAACAGCGAGGGATGGGCACACGTCTCTGCCACCACCCCCGCAGCCTCCGATCCCACCTACACCGTCACCGTCAATGTCAACGACGCTGCCATGGGCTCTGCCACCGGCGGCGGCACCTTCCGCGCCGGCCAGAGCTGCACCGTTACGGCCACGCCCAACAGCGGCTACCACTTCGTCAGCTGGAGCAACGGCGTGACGGATAATCCCTACACCTTCACCGTGGTTGCCAACATCACCCTCACCGCCACCTTTGCCGCCGACGGCACCGAGGGCATAGAGGATGTGGCTGGCGATGCCCTCTGCACCATCTACCCCAACCCCACCAGCGACGTTACCACCATCAGCGTCAGCGGCGTCAATGGCATGGTCCGCATCACCGTGGTTGACATCAACGGCCGCACCGTTGCCACCGAGACCCTCGAGTGCAACGCCGACTGCGAGAAGACCATGGATGTCGACAACCTTGCCCAGGGTACTTACTTCGTAAGAATTGCTGGCGAGAACGTCAATCAGGTGAAAAAGTTAGTTGTTAGATAATACCTCCCCTGAATCTGATGTCTGCCGTTGGCAGGCAGACAATAAGATACACTTGTTGGGCGGGCGGCCGAAGGGCTGCCCGCCTTTTTTCTGTGTTCGCCCATCACGGATGATGAAAACAGGATGATAAGTCAGCAGCCAAAAAAAAATGTGCATGTTTTTTTACACGAATTACCATTAATTATCCAGGAAAGCATCAAAACAGTAACGTATTCCGAACTTTGGGATGCGCTGAGTAAGGCCAAAAAGAACGACCGCGGCAGAGTGATAGACTCTATTGTCGTCCACTGCACCGCCACACCGAAAGATCGTGAGGTAACCACAGCCGAAATTGACCGATGGCACAAGCAAAGAGGTTTTGCAGGCATAGGGTATCACTTTGTGGTGCATCAAAACGGCGAAATAGATTTCGCACGTCCCTTATCGCAGGTGGGTGCGCACTGCAAGACATTCAACAAATATAGCATAGGCGTGGTGTACGTTGGTGGTCTTGACGGCAAGAAACACTGCAACACCATGACGGAAGCACAGGATATGGCACTCTTCCTGTTGGTCAATTCTTTGGCTAAACTTTACGATATCCCCATCGGTAGGATTTACGGACACAACGACATAAACCCCCTAAAGTCCTGCCCTTGCTTCAATGTCAACCGATGGTACGTCGAACATCTGTGTTGAAAATGCCAAAATGCCAATGCCAAAATGCCAATTTGGTTTATGCAACAAGTCTTACTTGGTGAAGAAACTGGTGGTAAGATAGCAAATGATGGTCAGTGCTGGCGGGGTGTCTAAGGATGTCCCGCTAGCGTTTTTTTTTTGCCCCCTGGGTGCAATAAAAAAACTCTTTCTGTGTTATTAATGATTAGCAATATTTTTAAACTTATACTATGAAGTGCAGCATTCCTAAAGGTACACGCGACTTTCTGCCCACCGAGATGGCTCGTCGCAACTATATTTTCGATACAATCCGTCAGGTGTTCAAGGCTTTTGCTTTCGAACCCATTGAGACTCCCTCGTTGGAGAATCTCTCCACCCTCATGGGCAAGTATGGCGAGGAGGGCGACAAACTGCTCTTCAAGGTGCTTAACTCTGGCGACTTTATGGAAGGGGTCGACTTCAGCCAGGATTACCATAAGGTGGCTCCCAAGATTTGCGACCGCGGTCTGCGCTACGACCTCACGGTGCCTTTTGCCCGCTTTGTGGTGCAGCACCGCGACCAGATCTCGCTCCCCTTCCGTCGCTACCAGCTGCAGCCCGTCTGGCGTGCCGACCGACCCCAAAAGGGCCGTTACCGCGAGTTCTACCAGTGCGATGCCGACATGATTGGCAGCACGTCGTTGCTCAACGAGTTGGAGTTGGTGCAGATGATAGATGCGGTGTTTGAGAAACTGGGCATCGAGGTGACGCTCAAAATCAATAACCGCAAGGTGCTGGCCGGCATAGCCGAGCTGATAGGCGCCCCCGACAAGTTGGTGGACATCACCGTGGCCATTGACAAGTTGGACAAGATAGGCTTGGACAACGTGCGGCAGGAATTGCGTGAGCGTGGTTTGGACGAGGCACAAATCAAGGCTTTGGACCCAGTGTTTGAACTCAATGGTTCGGCTCAGGAAAAACTGGAGCAACTGTCGCGCCTCTTTGAGGGCAACGAGGTCGGTACCAAGGGCGTGGCTGAACTGAAGGAACTGTTTGGATATGTGGATTTGGTGCAGCCCAAGTGCGAAGTGGAACTTGACCTGACCCTGGCCCGCGGCTTGAACTATTACACGGGTGCCATATTTGAGGTGAAGGCCCATAATGTAAGCATCGGAAGCATCTGTGGCGGAGGCCGGTATGACAACCTTACGGGCATTTTCGGCATGCCTGACGTGAGTGGTGTAGGCATATCCTTTGGTGCCGACCGCATTTATGATGTGCTTACCGAACTAGAGAAATTTCCTGCCAACTTAGGACAGTCGGCACAAATTATCTTTATCAATTTTGGAGCCGAGAGCTTGCCGTACTGCATCAAGAGTGCAGCTCGGTTGCGTGCGGCGGGGTTCAGCACATTGGTTTATCCCGATGCCGTCAAGATGAAGAAACAGATGGAATTTGCCAATAAGAACCACATCCCCTATGTGGTGTTTGTGGGCGAGACGGAGATCTCTTCGAATACACTTACGGTCAAGAACATGACTACGGGTGAGCAGAGTACTGTCACGATGGAACAACTTCTGGATATGATGCAGGCTTAGTTTTTTGAAACCAAGGTTATGAAGACAAAACTTTTTTGCTTGGCTGCGGTGTTGCTGTTTTCGCTTGGTGCGAGGGCACAGGACACCGTCTGGAGCACCCGCACTCTGGTAGACACGGTCTACCAGACCCGCACCGACACCACCTATGTGAAGGTGGTGGACAGCACCATGATTAAGATGTTGCAGGAGAAGCTGAAACTGGCCGAAGAGAAGGACCAGTTCTATAAGAGTATCCTTACCAACTCGGGCGTGGACAAGTCGAAGATAGAGGCCGACCGCGACCACTACCGCCATATAGTAGACTCGTTGCGCGACTTGGTGCGCAGCTGCGAGTTGGAGAATGTGCGCAAGGAAGAGGCCAACAAGTACCTCAAGCAGCGTGCCCAGGATGCCGAAGGAAGGGTGGCCGAGTCCACCAACCGCAAGAAAAAAGTACGTGCCATACAGGGCATCGCCATGCGCTTCTACCGCACCCCTAACTGGGAGGTGCGGCTCAACCCACATACCACCGACGGGGCTTTCGACGGCACCTACGACAAGGTGCTGCGCAACCGCAATGCGGGCAATATTGAGTTCGACTTTGTCACTGGGGCATCGGTGATGCTGTGGGACTTGACCAAGTATTTCAACAAGAATATTGAAATTAGGAACCGCCGCGACACCACTAAGACCTATGAACTGAGAAAATTCGACCAAGAGTTTGCCTACGATTTAGGCATCTATGTGGGCTTTGGCGGCAGCAACCTGTTCAAGAACTTCTATCTGGGGCCTTCGTTCCGCTTCGTGGACTTTTTCTACCTCACGGTGGGTGTGAATATAGCCGAGTACAACGTGTTGGTGTCGGGCTATGCCGACGGCGACATCATCGGCACCTCGCAGACCATCGACGATGTTACTGCCAAGTCGTGGCTGGTGAAGCCCTTTGTGGCCATGAGTATCGACCTGGACTTCCTGTCATATATCAAGAAATAGGGGAGAGGTTGAGAAAGAGAGAGAGTCCCGAGGACCTGCGGCCCTCGGGACTCTCGGTTTGTTAGGCAGTGGCCCGAGTTTTTATTTGTTTTCGAAGTAGCGTTTGTAGAGGCCGTCGAGGGCTTTGCCGTGGCGGGCTTCGTCACGGGCCATTTCGTGGACGGTGTCGTGGATGGCATCGAGGTTGAGGGCTTTGGCGCGTTTGGCGAGGTCGGTCTTGCCGGCGGTGGCGCCGAACTCGGCTTCGACACGCATCTTGAGGTTCTGAGCGGTGCTGTTGGTGAGCACTTCGCCCAGGAGTTCGGCGAATTTGGCAGCGTGTTCGGCCTCTTCGTAGGCGGCCTTCTCCCAGTAGAGCCCGATTTCGGGATAGCCCTCGCGATGGGCCACACGGGCCATGGCCAGGTACATGCCTACCTCTTTGCACTCGCCTTCAAAGTTCATGCGCAGGTCGGCTTTGATGTCTTCGGGGGCATCTTTGGCCACGCCTACGATGTGCTCGGCAGCCCACGTTTTGATTTCTTCTTTCACTTCTTGCATGGGTTTGCCGCAGATGGGGCATTTCTCGGGCATTTCGTCGCCTTCATACACATAGCCACAAACGGGGCAGATGAATTTTTTGCTCATAATGTATTCGTTTGTTTTTAGGATTAATAACTAATTTGAAACGTGGGGGAGGTGTTTTTATTGTGTGGGGAATTAAAAAAGGTTTTAGTTTTTCAACGAAACGAAGGATAGTGCGGTGTCATGGAGCCTTTTCTTTTGTGGTGCAAATGTACAAGAAATTAATGGAATGAAGGGTGTGCACTTATCTTTTCCAACGCATGAGGGTACAATAAAAACTCGTTTTTATCGTTACGTTGATATTTAAATTGATACGGAAATGAAAAGGAATTATTATTTTTTGATGGCTGCCCTGGTGTGTATGGGGAGTCTGTTGTTTGCTGCCTGCGGAGGCAACTCCACTGGTGCTGCCGAAGAGGCGGTGGATACTGTCCAGGAGGCCGAGTCGGGCTATCTGGGCGTCATAGACGACTACTTGGTTAAGGAGTTGGGTCCGGAATATTTGCAGGGCGAGATTTGCATTCCGTATGCCTATATTCTCAGCGCCAATGAGGACAATCCGGAGGATATTCTGGTTTGGGGCGATTTTTGGGTGTTCCAGTATAATCTGGTCGGCGACACGCTGAAGATGGTGTCGGGCGGCGACCATCCGGGTCGGTTTCACTTGCGCCAGACTGTCGACAGTTATGAGGTGACGGCTTTTGATGCCGTGGAGGACGGCTCATCGTTTGAGCCCACGGCCAGAGAGATTTTCGGCGTCAAGTATGACTTGCTAATGAATTCGTTGGGTAATCAGGATGCCCGCGAGAATGCCCGGTTGTATATGACTGCCGAGTATGTGCGCGAGCATGGGCTGAAGGCTGCATGGCTACAGGACTATGGTTGGCCTGCCGTTGCTCTGCCGATGGAATAGACGGTCAGGAGTCCTTTCTGGCAGACTCTGCTTTCTTCAGCGATTGGCCTTTGGCGTATTGCTGCCAGTTTTTTTTTAGTTTGTGTTCGAGTAGGATGACGTCATAAAGGTCGGACTCGATGCAGTATTGTGTCCCCCCTCTTAGGCGGATGAATACTTCTTTTTGGATGTGTACATGATTCGTGATGCTTGTGTCGAATTGCGATGAAATCTCTCGGATGTCGTTCCAGTTAATGACTGCTTTGCTCACTACAGTCCATTTGCCGTTAAGTGTTTTCTTGGCCACATGCGAGATGGAGAGGTGAGTGGGGGCGACGATGATGCGGTCGTTCCAGAAGCGCAAGATGTTGCAGGCTCCCCAGAGAATGCATGCAATTACCCCTCCGCAGAGTATCTTGGCCCAAAGCACATCTGTCTTGATGAAGGGGAGGATGAACACTGCGATGGCTGCTCCGTAAAGGATTAGATGGAGCACGATGCTGACTTTGGTTTTATATATGGCCGTGGGACGATTGCCGTTTTTTTTCATCATGAGGGACTTCGGTGTTAGAAAAGGTGTGCAAGAGATGCTCCTGCACACCTTTTATCGATGGGGTAAGATTTAGTCGAGTACCAGGCTGGGGGCACTGTATGTGCGGCCGGCCAGTTCTTGGTTGAGCATGTAGAGGCTCTTGGGGTCGGTGCCGAAGAGTTCCATCTTGGTAATCATGTCGCGGGCATTGGTTTCTTCTTCGCCCTGCTCTTTGATGAACCAGTCGAGGAACTGCATGGTGCGGAAGTCCTTGACCTCGTAGGCAGCAGCATAGATGTTGTTGATGAGGGAGGTGACATACTCTTCGTGGGCGAGACCCTCTTTCAGCACGTCCATGTCGGTCTTAAAGGTCTTGTCGGGCTTGGCAATGGCATCGAGGCTGACGGGGCAGTCGTTGTTCTGCATATACTGGTAGAAGAGCATGGCGTGGTCGCGCTCTTCTTGGGCTTGGATCATGTACCAGTTGGCGAAGCCGTTGAGGCCGCGGCCCTGGAAGTAGTTGTTCATGTCCAGATAAAGATAGGCGGAGTAGAGCTCCTTGTTGATTTGCTGATTGAGCAGATCGGATACTTTTTTGTTTAACATATCTGTCGTTATTTAGGATTACTTTTTCTCGAAATGGGTTTTGTCCACCGAGCAGAGGGGGCAGACCCAGTCGGCGGGCAGGTCTTCAAACTTGGTTCCTGGGGCGATGCCGTTGTCGGGGTCGCCCACTGCGGGGTCATAGACATACCCGCAAACGTCGCATTCGTATTTTTCCATTTTCTATACGGTATTTTATGGGTTGATATTTGTATTTGATGTGCTTGTCGCTAGCGGTAAGCGGCAGAAACTAGAGGCTCTGAACTATCTGGTCGGCCAGGGCTGCCAGTTGCTCCTCTTGCGAGGGCTGCAGGGCACTCTTGAAGCTGAGGGTGTCGCCCACGAAGGTGATGTCCTTCATCTGATCCAGTTCGGCACGCATCAGTTTGCCGCTCTGCGGTGCCCAGCTGCCATTCTCGATGAGGGCCACGGTGCGCTTCTGCCAGGCGTGGGCCTTCAGGTCGAGCAACAGTCCTTCGATGGGGGTGAAGAGGCCGTTGTTGTAGGTGCTGGAGGCAAAGACTATGTGGCTGGCGCGGAAACATTCGGCCACCAGTTTGCTGGCATGGGTGTGGCTGGCATCGTAGGCCTTGATGCCTTTCACGCCGCGCTCGCCCAGCAGGGTGCCCAGGCGCAGGGCGGCCGCCTCGGTGTGACCGTAGATGCTGCCGTAGATGATGACCACGCCTTTGTCCTCGGGTTCATACTTGCTCCAAGTGTCGTGTTTGCCGATGAAGAACCCTAGGTTCTCGCGCCACACGGGGCCGTGCAGCGGGCAAATCATCTGGATGTCCAGGGCAGCGGCCTTCTTCAGCACGTTCTGCACCTGTATGCCGTACTTGCCCACGATGTTGATGTAGTAGCGGCGGGCGTCGTTGAGCCATTCGTGCTCGAAGTTCACCTCGTCGGCATAGAGGTTGCCGCTCAGGGCTCCGAAAGTGCCAAAGGCATCGGCACTGAAAAGGGTCTTGGCCGTGGTGTCGTAGGTCATCATCACCTCGGGCCAGTGCACCATGGGGGCCATGGTGAAGCAGAGCGTATGGCTGCCGGTGCAGAGGGTTTCGCCCTCTTTCACCAGTTGCAATTGGGCGGGTTTCAGGCCGAAGAACTGCTCCATCATCTGGGCTGCTTTGGCGGTGGTGACCACCGTGGCCTCGGGGTGGCGCAGCAACAGTTCCATCAATGTGGCGGCATGGTCGGGCTCCATGTGGTGGACCACCACGTAGTCTAACGGACGCTGGCCCAGCACAGCGGCCACGTTCTCGAGGAACTGGCTGCTGACGGAGGCATCCGTGGTGTCGAAAAGCACGCTCTTTTCATCCAAGAGCACATAGCTGTTGTATGAAACCCCGCGGGGGATGGGGTAAATGTTTTCAAAAAGAGCCAGCTTGCGGTCGCTGGCGCCGACATAGTAGAGGTCGGAGCTTATTCTAACAGAATTTTGCATGTCAGAGTTTTTTTTTGTTTTCGCTGATTGCTGAATTGCGGGTGACATCAGGCACACCCGTAAGTCAACGTTCAGAATTCAGATTATTTCTCTAATGTGTATAGTTTTGTATCACGCAGTTGTGTGATTACGACTGACTGCAAAAATACGAATAATTTTCCGATAACTGCATTTTTTTCTGCTTATTTGTTTTTTTTCTCTATAGGTCATTTTTTTTTAGTATCTTTGCAGCGAAGAAAAGTATTGGTTTTTGAGTGTTTTACAATATTATTTAGTTTACTACACATGACGTTTCGCAAAATCATTTCTTGGTGCCTCTTTCCACTCACGATGTGGTATGCCATAGGCGTTTGGTTTCGTAATCTTTTGTTCAACATCGGTCTCAAACATCAAGAAACGCCCCCTGTGACCACCATCGGCGTGGGCAACATCCGCGCCGGAGGCGTGGGCAAGACTCCCCATGTCGAGTACTTGCTGCGCCTGTTGGCCGACCAGTGCAATACCGCCATGCTCAGCCGTGGCTACCGCCGCAGCTCGCGGGGTTATGTGGTCGACGAGGGCGAGCACAGCGTGACGCAGCTGGGCGACGAACCCGCCATGGTGGCGCAGAAGTTCCCACAGGTCACCGTGGCCGTGTGCGAGAAACGCTTGGAAGGCATCAGCCGTCTCCTTGAGCGTCCCAATCCGCCCCAAGTGGTGGTACTCGACGACTCCTTTCAGCACCGCTACGTCAAGCCCACCATCAACATCTTGCTCACCGAATATGCCCATCCTTATTATAAAGATGCCATCCTCCCCTTTGGCAATCTGAGGGAGCCGCGCCGGGCACGTTTACGCGCCAATATTATCGTCGTGACCAAGTCGCCCCAAGACCTCAATCCCATCGAACGTCACGACATCGTCACCCACCTGCACCCAGAACCCTACCAGAAGGTCTTCTTCAGCAGCATATACTATAGCGACCCTCTGCCGCTCATGGGTGGGGCTCCGCTGCCTCTGAAGACCCTCGACGGAGTCCTGGTGCTTGCCGGCATCTCCAATCCACAGCCTATGATGCAGTATGTGACGGGCCAGTGCCCTGCCTCGCTGCTCAAATATGCCGACCATCACCGCTATACCGCGTCCGACCTCAAGCACATCCGCAAGACCTTCGAGCTGCAGGTCAAAGGCGACCGCCGGATTATCCTTACTACCGAGAAAGATGCCGTGCGGCTGCGTCTGCTGGCCGACAAAGAGGCCATGGCAGGACTGCCCATCTACTATCTGCCCATAGAGGTGCGCATCCACCCCAATAAAGAATACGACTTTGACGAGACTGTCCAGAAAATCGTCCACGACAACAACCTCTTCCAAGACAAGATGCGGACAACCCCGCTGATGAAAAAAGAAAAATATGAAAGTAGAGATTTGTTCTAACTCGCGGCGCTCCGCCGAGCATGCCAAAGCTGGCGGCGCTGACCGCATCGAGCTGTGCTCCCGCCTGGAGGTGGGCGGCACCACTCCCTCTCCCGAAGATATAGCCTATTGTGTCCGGCAGCTGCAACTGCGCACCCATGTGTTGGTGCGTCCCCGTGAGGGCAATTTCACCTACTCCGATGCCGAATTTGCACTCATCTGCGAGGAGGTGGAGATGTGCAAACGTGCCGGGGCACATGCCGTGGTGGTGGGTTTCCTCACCCCCGACGGTCGCATCGACGTGGCCAAGACCCGCCATATTGTCGAGTTGGCCGCCCCCATGGAGGTTACCTTTCACCGCGCCTTTGACGAGATGACCGAAGAGCCCCTCGTGGCTTTGGAAAAGGTCATCGGCTGCGGTTGTCACCGTATCCTTACTTCGGGCTGCAAGCCCACTGCCGAAGAAGGTATTGACACACTCCGGCAGCTGGTGCATCAGGCCGCCGGACGCATCACCATTTTGGCGGGTGCCGGTGTCACCCCCGCAAATGCCGCCCACATCGTCCGCCAAACCGGCGTCACCGAAATACACGGTTCCTGCAAGCACACCCTCCCCGACGGCACCATCGAAACCGACACCCAAACTGTGCTGTCGCTCATGGAGCAGATCAAAGCATTAACGGATTAGTCAATTCACGCCTGCCTGCCATTGGATAGGCAGCCCTACATCAATAGTCTCATGAAACAGAATCTTATCAAACTCTTGTTCGTCATGGTTGCCGCCATGGCCTTTGCGGCCTGCAACCGCGACCCCCATTTCATCACCGACCGGCAGTACCGCGACCAGGTTCATGCCGACTTCTTACAGCGCCAGCAACTAGCACAGGGTAGGGCAGAGGCCCTCTTCACTGGCATGGACACGCTCTGTCGCCGCGACCGGGAGGCCTTGGAATTCCTCTATGCATATATGCCCTATAGCGATTTGGCCGACTATGACGGTGCTTTCTACCTTGCCCAGGTGCGCACCGCTTTTGCCGCCCGCGACACCTTCAGCTGGGGCAAGGACGTGCCAGAGGACATCTTCCGCCACTTTGTGCTGGTCTACCGCGTCAATAACGAGAACCTCGACACCGCCCGCATGTTCATGTTCCGCACACTCAAAGACCGTGTCAAAGGCATGACCATGGAGCAGGCCGCCCTAGAGGTCAACCACTGGTGCCACGAGCATGTGGCGTACCGTGCCGCCGACAGCCGCACCAGCGCCCCCCTGGCCACCATGCGCACCTCTCTCGGCCGCTGCGGCGAGGAGAGCACCTTTGCCGTCACCGCCCTGCGCGCTGTGGGCATCCCTGCCCGCCAGTGCTACACCCCCCGCTGGGCCCACTGCGACGACAACCACGCATGGGTCGAGGTGTGGATTGCCGACCCCAAAGGCAAAGGTGGTGAGTGGAAGTTCCTCGGTGCCTGCGAACCCGACCCCGAGCTCAACATGGGCTGGTTTGCCGTGCCCAGCACCCGCTGCCTCATGGTCCACAGCAAGGCCTTTGGCCGCTACCATGGCGACGAAGAGGTGGTCAAGCAGACCGCTCTCTACAGCGAGCTCAACCTCCTCAGCCACTATGCCCCCACCCGCCACGTCACCGTCACCGTGTGCGACCCCAGCGGCAAACCCCTGCCCGGCACTCACGTGAAATTCAAGATGTACAACTACGCCGAGTACTACACCCTGGCCGACTATGAGACCGATGCCAACGGTCAGGCCGGCCTCACCACCGGCCTCGGCGACATCCTAGTATGGGCCACCGACGGCACCCGCTATAACTTCAGCAAACTCGACGTAAGAAAAGACAGCACCCTAACCCTCACCCTCTCAAGAAAATCAGAAAACTCAGAGTACTCAGAGTACTCAGATTATTCTGATTATTCCGATTACTCCGATTACTCCGACCCCTCCGATAGCTCCCACAAAGTCGTCCTCCTCGACATCGTGCCCCCCGTGGCCGGTCAGGCCAAGGTGACCCCCACCGACGAGGCCGCTGCCGCCAACGCCCGCCGCATAGCCTACGAGGACTCCCTCCGCAGTGCCTACACTGCCACCTTCCCCTCCAAGGACAACTTCAAGAGCTTCCTCCCCAAGGACTGGCTCTGGCGCCCCGACCACTTCTCCGACGAGCAAGTGTGGGAAATCATCCAGAAATCCGAAGGCAACTATGCCGAGATATACAATTACTTCGAGCACTGGAGAGGCCAGTACCGCAGTGGCGAACACATATACGACTACCTAAAGTCCTACTCCGACAAAGACCTCCGCGACATCACCGCCGATGTCCTCCAGGCCCAAGAAACCGGCTTCGACTGGCTGGACCGCGTCAAAGGCACCTGCACCACAGCCCTCTACACCTACGATGTCTATAAGAAAGGCATCCTCCCTGCCCGCATCAGCAACGAGCTGGTACGCGACTGGCGGAAGCCCCTGTTAAAGGAGCTGTCGCCCAGTATCCGCAAAGTTGACACCACCTATCCTATTTGGTACCGACAACAGCCCGAAGAGTATAAGCAAGATTTTGAAGCCCTGAAGCAATGGACCCTTGAGAACATTGCCGTGGACGACACCGGCAACTACTACAACTGCCCCATCTCTCCGATGGGCGTGTACCGCCTGCGCCACGCCGATGCCCACAGCCGCGACATCTTCTTTGTGGCTGCCTGCCGTGCATTAGACATACCCGCCTACCTCGACAACGCCACCAACACCATCTACGTCTGGGACGGCACCGACTGGCAAAAGACCGACTTCAACCACAAATCTACAACCAACAATTCTCAATTCTCAATTCTCAATTCTCAATTAACCCTCACCTACCGTGGCAAAGACCCCGCCACCCCCATCTACTACCCCCACTTCACCCTACAAAAGCTCGAGAACGGCGACTTCCGCACCTTTGACTTCGAGGGCGACCCCCGCATGGACCATTTCCCCGCCACCATCGACCTTGAGCCCGGCTACTACTGCCTCTGCACCGGCAGTCGCTACCCCGAGGGCGATGTGCTCAGCCGCATGGAGTTCTTCACAGTCCGTGAGGGCCAGCATGTCACCAAGGAAATCATCATCCGCCCCCTGGTGGAGCGGCAGCAGGCCTCGGGGGCCAAGATCTCCAACCAACTGGCCATCACCGAGGGCGTGACTATCGAGGACTATGCCGATGGCACGGGTGCCATCTTTGCCTTCCTCGGCAGCCACCGCGAACCCGCCAAGCACCTTGTCAAAGAGATGTTGGAACACCAGCAGGAGTTCAAACGCTGGAACGGTATGGCCTATGTCACCACCACCGAACCCGCCAATCGCGACTTGGTCCAGCTGAAGAATGTCGACATCGTGCCGCTGCCCACCGGCGACAAAGACCCCTTGGAGGTGGCCGTGGCCCAAGCGCTTGGGCTGACCGAATACGAATATCCCCTGGTGGCCGTGGTGGACAAGCAGGGCAACATCCTCTTCCACAGCACCGGCTACAAGATCGGTCTCGCCGAACTGCTCCTCAAATACTGTCCCAACTAGTCCCATAAGGATAAAGAATGCGTCAAGGTGGACTTGCCTGTAGGCCCACCTTGACGCATTCTTTCGTTGTTCCTCCGCTATGATGGTATGTTAGAGGTCGATTTTCCTCAGGAGGTCATAGTGTTATTAATCAGAGACCTATGGAAAAGACGTGCTTGCATGCAAAGTGCCGGGGAGGTATTTTCTTACCTTTTGAGTTAGAACGGATAGCTTTTTTTTGTTTGCAGGTGTGAAAATTTGCGTTTTTTTTCGTATTTTTGCATTTGCAATAAGATGATTCGCTTTTCTTCTGAAAAGAGACAATTATTGGTATATTAACAATTTAAAATGATATTATTATGACTAAAGAAGAAGCATTGAAAGAACTGGCTATGTATGGTGCAGGCTGGTTTGGCAACAGCAAACAGCATTTCGCTTTCTCCGCTTACGACCGTCTGCAGGGCTGGAATAAGTTGGCCGACAAATGGAAAGAGGAGGCCGAAGAAGAATGGGAAGAGGCTGAAGAGGTGTTGAACAGACTGGTGGAGCTCGGCTGCAAGCCTGCCGACCTCCAGGAGGCTATGAAAACCATCGAGTTCCCCTTCTACGACGACCCCAAACAGCAGATCGAGTCCGACTTTAACCCCGATGCAGTCAAGCAGCTGAGCGTGATGGCAGCAGCCTTTGCCGATGACTATCCCACGCAGAAGCTCATCCAGAAATGGATTGACGGCGAGACCGAACATATGGCTTGGGAGGCTCAGTACCTCAACTACATCGAGAAACTCGGTTATGAGAACTTTCTCATTGCTATGATGTAAATAGCAGTTTCGGGAGGGGTAGGCGCGAGGCTTTGTGGTCTGACCTACAATCAGGCTGGCGCTCCTACCTCCCTCTTATCATCCGATGGTGTCCTTTGGAACCATCTAATTCTAATATATCAAACAATGAAAGAACAAGTGCTTAAAGCCATGCGCGAGGCGGGAAAACCTGTCTCTGCTGGCGAAGTGACCAAGGCCTTGGGGGCCGACCGCAAAGAAGTGGACAAGGCCTTTGCCGAACTCAAAAAGGAGGGCGCCATCGTGTCACCCGTCCGCTGCAAATGGCAGCCCGCTACCATGTAAGTTTAACCATGAGGAGGGCTGCGGTCCTCCTCTTTTTATTTTGTAGACAATGGAAATCAAAGCAGTAAAATTCCGTAAAGACGGTTTCTATTCACAGCCTTTCGCCATGGGAGGCGAAGGTGGTGAGTTCGATAAAAATATTCGCTATCGCGGCAGCCTACAGAACTACCTGATCGACACAGGCTCAGAGGTTATTCTGGTGGACACTGGCATTCCTGCCGGCACCCCCGAGGAGGTTCCCGACGAAAACTCACCTGCCTATACGGGCAAGGACATCTGCTCCTATATGGAGGCCTTTGCCGCCCTAGGCTACAAGCCTGAGCAGGTGACCAAGATTTTGCTCACCCACCGCCACTCTGACCACTCCGGCGAGCTCAAGAGTTTCCCTAACGCCAAGGTATATGTGAATCAGGACGAGATGGACTCTGCCGAGCTGCAAGGCTTGGAGAACCTCGTGCCTGTCAGTTTCACCGACGGCCCCTACTACAACTTCCCCGAGAGCCAGAAAATACAGGACGGTATCTACCTCATCAAAGCCAAAGGCCATACCAAGGGCAACAGCATCATCATCGTGGAGATGGAGGGTCTCTTCTACATGATCCACGGCGACATCACCTACGTTGACGAAGCCCTTTACCAAGACAAGCTGTCTGTCGTCTTTGACGACTTGCCCGCAGCCCGCGAGACGCAGAACCGCATCCGCGAGTTCGTCCGCCACCATCCCACCGTTTATTGCGGCACCCACACGCCACAGGGCTATGAGAACCTGGAAGCCAAGCGGGTGATGGACTTGGACAACCCCGTCCCGACGGTACTGGCCGAAGTGGACTTCAGCAATCAGCAGGGCAGCGGCAAATATGTATGCTCTATCTGCGGCTATGTCTATGACCCTGCCGAGCACGACGGCGTGGCCTTCGAGGACCTGCCCGACGACTGGAAGTGCCCTCGGTGCAAGCAACCCAAAGAGAAGTTCAACAAGGCTTAACGCTATAATTATACACAACTATTCAAACTAGCAAATACAATGAAACAACCTATCAAAACTACAGAAGCTATTTTCCCGATGCCTGTGCTGCTCGTGTCGACGTACAACGAGGACGGTACCGTGGATGTAATGAACGCCGCCTGGGGCACTATGCTCGACCGTGAACGGGTGGCCCTCAACCTGACCGAGACCCACAAGACGGTGGAGAACATCAAACGCCGCAAGGGATTTGTGGTGCATATTGCCGATGCCGCCCACGTGGTGGAAGCCGACTGGTTCGGCGTGGTGTCCGGCCACAAAGAAAAAGACAAATTCGAGCGTAGCGGTCTCACCGCCACCAAGTCTGCTTTGGTCGATGCTCCCATCATCAACGAGCTGCCGATTGCTCTGGAATGCGAGTTTATCGAGTATCAAAATGGTGATACGGGAATGGGCGTTATAGGCAGGGTGCTGCAAACCTCGGTGGAGGCCGACAAGATAAAGGACGGCAAGATAGACATCGAAGCCCTGCGAGCCATCGCCTTTGACCCCTATACCCACGGCTACTACCTTGTGTCGCAGCGCGTAGGCGAGGCCTTTAAGGACGGTCTGAAACTGAAGAAATAGTCCGTACCGACAAATTGCGGACAATGAAAGAAGTCCGAATCGACCTACGTAATCAGACCACAAAGGAAATTCTTCCGACAGAGTAAGTCCGCGCTATATATTACTATTTTGTTATGTTTGTGTTATATTAGCATTATGTTGATAAGTAAAAACTAATCTAATGATAATATAAATGTAATATAAAAGGCGAAGCTACGGAGTAGACAATAAAGGGGACTTTTTATAGGGGAAAATGAAGGTGTAGGTCGGCTTTGAGGGCGGCCTACCTACGGTAGGCCGCTCTTGGGGCATTTATTTCGGGCTCACGGAATGTCCATCCACACCTGTCATTGAGGTGATGCACGAAAAGCACCCCCGTTGCAGGTGGTGAAAAGAGAGAGGCTGCGCCCATTCGTTAAACGAATGGGCGCAGCCTCTCTCTCAAAAAGGAATACGTACCGCGTTATTTGTTGATAATCTTGCGCGTCACCTTACCGGAGGGCGTGGTGGCCTGTAGCAGGAACACCCCTTGCGAGGGTAGCTCAAGCTGTATGTCGCCGCCATGGCTTTGCACGGTCTGGAGCAGGCGTCCATCGTAACTGAACAACTCCAGCAGGGCTGGTTCGTCCGACGAGAGATTCACAAAACAGCTGCCCGAGGCAGGATTGGGATAGACCGATAGGTTCAAGACCTGGACTTGCTGGATTCCGATGGTGGTCGTAGTGAAAAGAATCCACTTCAACTCACCACTATTATCCTCTCCACAATAGGGGACCACTTCGACATAGTACTGGCGATTGGGCATAAGCTTGGGCAGGTGCCAAATGGGTTCAGAAACTTCCTCGCCAGGATTCCAATGGTCGGGGATGGAATTGGAGGGGTTGCCTACGGAGACATACCACCGTGTGTTGTTCGTATCGGTCCATGTGGCCCTATAGCCCTCCAATTGGTTGTCCGAAGTGACTGTTACACTGTCATCCCACACCACAAGAGACTCCACTTGGGCGCAGGGGGTAAGGTACTCCACAAACTCCCACTCGCCATAGACACTATCTTCGCAAACCGACCGCACGCCAAAGTAATACCGTGTATTCGGGGCCAGCGCACCTGCCTCCTCCAATTCATAGATAGCAAAGCTATTCTCGTTGGTGGTCACTACCGTGCCTTGCTCCACATCAGTGCCCTGCAAGCCGTACACCACCTCCCAGTGGTCGGGCTGTGAAGTCTGCCACCACTCGAGTACATATTGTGGAAAATCATCGAAGACGATGTTGGCGATTACCAAGTCTAAAACACTGGCGCAGGTGTCGGGGAGGGTGGTGAAATGCAGCATGCTCCAGTCGCCATAGATGGAGTCGTTGCAGAGGGCGCGCACGTATACATCATAGGAACTGTTGGCATCCAAATTGGACAACGAATAAGTGTTGTTGGTCAAGGTCACGAGGGTACCAGTGCCTTGGGTAAAGCCTGCTGCGCCATACTCTAGCTCATAGCCCGCCACCGTGCCAGTAGTGCTCCAGTTGATTGCAGCCTCGTGGATGTCGGGCGTGGCCGTCAGGCCCACGATGGCAGCGCAGGTGTCGGCAGGTCCGATAAGGGTGTCGTGCCAGAGGACCAAATTGTCTATGCAGAGGGTGGAGCCCTGCTGCATGGTGGTGCTGGCGGATGAGAGGATGAGGATGATAAGGGAGTCGGCGGCCTGTTCGGGTTCGGAGGGCCGAAGCTCGTGGAGCGACTGGTAGTTGACGGTGAACGGGGTGTAGTTGGCAGCATTGGTGAGGGCGATATTGGCACCGCCGCCGACCACATCGCGCCGATGGGTGGTGTTGTTGTAGCGTGTTCCTAGAATGACCACGCCGCCATTGTCGCCGGAGCCGGCGGCCTGATATTTGTAGCTGCCAGTGAGGCGTGTGGGCTCAAAAGAACCTAAGGCCATGCCTCCAGTGATGAGGTGGTTGACATCAACGGTGTCGAGGGCCGTAAGCAGCTGTGCGGCACTGTCTAAGTTGGAGAGCAGCGTGCTGACGAGGGGCATGAAGTTGTCGAGGTTGACGGCACCATTGCAGAGGATGCTGGGGAATACTGTCTGGGTGAGGGTGGAGTCCAGATTGGACGACATCATGGCGTAGGCTGCAGGAGAGACCACGTCAGACAACATAAAGCTTTCCAGTTTGGCCGCTTTGCTGCCTGCGGGCACGGCGGTGGTGGTTTCTTCGGCTAGGATCAGCGGGATGGAGGTGCTGATAGAGACGTTGTTGCCGAAGACTGAAATGCTCTCGTTGACGGGGTAGGAGAGATAGTTCCAGCCTGTGGGGGTGGCATAACTGTCGAAGATAGGGATAGAGGCCATCATGAAAGAAATGCTGTAGCCCAAGTGAGAGTCCCACTGTTCGAAACTGCCATGTGGCACCGACATGGGGGTCTGCGCTTTGCAGGGGAGTGCAAAGAACGCCAACAAAAGGAGGAGGGAAATGTTTTTTTTCATAGTATGATATTTTATTGTTTAGTGTTTTTCTAATGATAACTGGTCAAACAATGGGCGGTGGACTTTGTTGCGCCTTGTTGCCAGGTCAGTGAGAATGCAAGTATGCGAATTGTTGACAGAATGACTTTTTGTGTTTGCGATATCGATATGAAGATTTTTAATGGATGACCTCTATTACGCCAGTATGCTGGGTGTGGATGTGGATGCCGTGGGCTCGGAAGTAGTAGAAATAGGTGCCGTCGGGGATGCGGTGGGCGGCGGGGTCCCACCAGTCGCTTTCGTTGGCGATGTTGACTTTGTGGTAGACACGGCGGCCGGTGCGGTCGTAGATGGAGAGTTCGTTGTACTTGAAGCAGTTGTTTTCCAGTAGGCCCATGATGACAAAACGGTCGTTGGCACCGTCGCCGTTGGGGGTGACGAAGTTGGGATAGGAGAGGTTGGTGTCGCAGCGGTCGCCGTTCCAGAAGACATACAGGTTGTAGTGGACGAGGCTGTCGCAGCCCGCCTCGTTGTAGGTGTGGTAGACATAGTCGGCCACAGAGTCGGTGAAGACGGTATCGAGGGCGTACCATGGCAGCTGGTCTTCGGTGATGGTGTCGTAGATGGTGGTGTCGCTGTTGGGGATGACATGCAGAATAAAGGTGACGAGGCTGTCCTCGCCGTGGCTGCCGAAGAAGTGGAAAGTGCCTGCTCCCTCATGATAGAAGAGGGAGTCTTCGTATTGCACAGGCAGTTCGCCCTCGCAGGCGTAGTAGAGCACGGTGTCCTCGATGGTGCGGCGTACATACAGGCTGTAGTGGAATATGCTGTCGCAATGGCCTTCACCGCTTGGGCGGAAGAAGGTGGTGTCGGCCGCCTCGTCAAAGGTGATGCCGAACCGGCTCCATGGGAGTTGGCTGGCGTTGATGGTGTCGGCAGTGTCTATGGTAGGAGCGGGTTGTATGGTGATGTTGATGGTGTCGAAACGGATAGGCTTACAGGTGTCGTTGGAAATGCTTTCAATGACGTATTGTCCGCTCATGGATGAGTCGGCATTGGGGATGACATAGGGTGGGGCAGAGAGGGTAATGCCGTTGGGACAGTGTATGGCGATGCTGTCGATAGCGTAGGCAGTGAAGTTGAAAACCAGACTGTCGCCGAGACAGAAAGTCGTGTCCATAGCGAATTGCAGGTAGGAGTAGGGTGCATAGTCGGTGAGGTAGGTGTAGGAGGTACCACTGGCAGAGTCGGATTCTACCACCGCGAGCATGAACTTGGAGGTGCTGCAGCTGATGTGCATCACGGTGCCGCGTCTAACATGGGGGGTGACATCGACACTGCACCAGGAATAGGATGGCAACCCAGGCACTGGCCGGAACAGGTCTGGGGTGAGGATAGAGGAGTCGCCGTTGAACAGAATGTCGCCTACAGCATGGCTTTCTATAATCATGTCTATAGAGATGGGGATGCTTTCGGGGTAGAAGTATGCAATCTGGTGCGAACCGGCACACTCTATTTGTGGCAGAAGGGAGGCCCCCATCTGCAGGTTTGGATCCAGCTGGTGCATAGTGCCCATCGGACGGTCGCTTTCGATGAAATGGACTGAGTCGAAGAAGTTATAACATCCGACATTCCAGACTGTGCCCCCGTAGTTGCTACCTGTTGGGTTGCCGTTGCGCCAAGTGTGCCAGAAGCCTGTATCGATGTATTCGGCTGAGCGAAACATCTCGGAGTTGGTAAAGTGGTTGATACGGACATACTTTGTTCCCCAGTATGGAAGCGGAAGCAGTTGCTCACCCGCAAGGTTGAAGGTGTAGGGATTGCCGGATTGGGGGCGCGACATATTGAAATTGGAGGTGGTATTAACGGCGATGGGGCGGGAGGCGTGTATCTTGGTCTTGATGATTTCGGTTCTGTAATTGTTGCCTCGTAAGGCATAGCTCTGCCCTCGGCCCAGCATTATCTGGGCGTGACCGTCAACGCCGACACCTCCTTCGAACACCGTGTCCGTCGAGTTGCAAGGAGTGATGGTGACAAGGGTGCTGTCCTCGGTGGCAATCATTTCGATGCGCTGGCCTAAGTCATGGATGGGGTTGGGGCGAAATTTGGTGGGGGCAAGTATTTGAAAGTCGGTGCCTAAAGCCTTTTGCCCTTTCAGCGTGTATGTTTCACGGTTGGATGGGGTGTAGTATTGCAAGTAACAGGTGATGGGAGCGGTGGAGTGGATGTAAAAGCCCCGATTGAGGACGGTGTTGATGGGGGAGGTCTCTATCAGGCTCAATTGAGGTTGCAGATGGTAGACTGTATGAGAGTTGGCGGGCAGGGCGGGGAGCGTCACCGTGCTGAAAAAACTGTTGGCGGGCTGCTCCACGATGATGGTGGCGGGCAGGTCGTAAGTATGGAAAACAAGATTGGCCGTGATGGGTCCGTCGGCAGAGTCGATGGAATCAGACAGGCAGGGCATAGCAAACCAAAACGCCGTGTCGGTCTGTGCGCGGCAGACGGTGGAGAGTAGTAATAGGATAATTAGATATAACCGTTTCATTGATCCGAAAAATCGTTGTTAGCTCAATTCTCAACTCTCAATTCTCAATTCTCAACTCTCAATTCTCAACTCTCAATTCTCAATTCTCACCCCGTCCACCTTTTTAGTTTTAGGGATTTGGCAGCGGAGTTAAATCCCCGTATCACACGTATCACGAGGATAAAAATACGTGAATATACGTGAGATACGCGGAGCTAATCTTCATAAACCTTTTAGTTTTTAGTTTTTACCTTTTACTTTTTAAAAATTCTCAATTCTCTATTCTCAACGGCCCCGTCCACCCTTCTAGTTTTTAGTTTTTACCTTTTACTTTTCTTTTCGGTCAGCACCTCGATGACTCCGGTGTGCTGGGTGTGGATAGTGACACCGTGGGCCTTGAAGTAGTAGAAATAGGTGCCGGCGGGGATGTGCTGAGCGGCGGGGTCCCACCAGTCGCTCTCGTTGGCGATGTTGACTTTGTGGTAGACACGGCGGCCGGTGCGGTCGTAGATGGAGAGCTCGTTGTATTTGAAGCAGTTGTTTTCCAGTAGGCCCATGATGACGAAGCGGTCGTTGGTGCCGTCGCCGTTGGGTGTGACGAGGTTGGGATAGGAGAGATTGGTGTCGCAGTGGTCGCCGTTCCAAAAGACATACAGGTTGTAGTGGACGAGGCTGTCGCAGCCTGCCTCGTTGTTGGTGTGGTAGATATAGTCGGCCACCGAGTCTGTGAACACGGTGTCGAAGGCGTACCATGGCAGCTGGTCTTCGGTGATGGTGTCGTAGATGGTGGTATCGCTGTTGGGGATGATGTGGAGAATAAAGGTGACAAGGCTGTCCTCGCCGTGGCTGCCATAGAAGTGGAATGTGCCCTCGCCCTCTTGGTAGAAAAGGCTGTCGCCGTATTGTACCGGCAGGTCGCCCTCACAGGTATAGTAAATCACTGTGTCGGAGACATCGGGTAGGACAAAAAGGTGGTAGTGCAGGACGCTGTCGCAGGGTGCTGCAGGGTTGGGACGCAGGATGATAGTGTCGGTTGTGTGGAAGAAGAGCATACCGAAGCGGCTCAACGGCAAGGCATTGGAGGTGGCGGTGTCATAGATGTGCTCATGGGGGACATCGAAGATGTGGATGTTGATGGTGTCGGATACGATGGGGTGGCAGTCGTTGTGGGTGATGCCTTCGACGATGTAAGCTCCGCTCATGGAGGTGTCGGCATTGGAGAGGATGTAGGGAGGGGCGGACAGAACGCTGCCGTCTGGGCAGAGGATGCGAAGGCTGTCGATGTTGTAATTGTCGAAAGAGAAGATTATGTCGTCGCCGGCACAGTAATCGGTGTCCATGTTGAAGAACAGCTTAGGGTTGGGGGCGTAGTCGGTGAGGTAGGTGTATGAGGTGCCGTGGGTGCTGTCGGATTCAATGACGGCTAGGAGGAATTTGGCCGAGTCGCAGCGGATGTTCATCACGCCGGCAGTGGTGAGGGAATCCAAGGGGGTGAGGAAAGGGGTGACCTCTTTGACGCAGAAGGAGAGCCGGGGGTTGCGTGGGGCTGGGCTGAAGTCTGCTGCGGTGATAATAGTGGAGTCACCGTTGAAGAGGATGTGGCCGGTGGCAGAGGTGGGGATGACCATGTGGATGGTGAGGGAGGTGCTATCGGAGCTGCGATAGGAGATTTGATGGGAGCCGGAACAATCTAACTGGGGGAGGATGGTGGCCCCCATGCGTAGATTGGGGTCAATCTGATGGAGGAAGCCGGTGCCGTTGAACGACCAGCGGTCGTCGATGAAGTAATAGACGTCGTTGAAGATGATGTTGAACCACCCATGGACGGACGGGTAAGTGTAGCTGCGGAAGAGTTCCTTGAAGACCTCGGAATGGGAATGGGTGTTGAAGAGGAGGTATTCATTCCCCCAATATTCAATAGGCACCAGCTGCTCACCGGCTATGTCGGAATGCCGCGTGGTGTCGCCCTCGACGGCACGGGACATGCAGTCGAAGGAGGTGGTGTTGACGGCGATGGGGTGTGAGGCCTGGATGATGGTGCGGATGATTTCGGTGTCGTGGTGCTTGGCACGCAAGCAGTAGCTCTGGCCACGGTGGAGCATGATGCTGATGGTGCTGTCGGGCATCACGTTGTCTTCGAACACGGCGGTGCCATGGTTGTAGTGCCACCAAATATTGTCGTAGCCAAAAGTGTCGACGTAGTTGGGTGCGGTGATGAGGACAAGGGTGCTGTCCTCGGTGGCGACAATTTCGATGCTTTGCCCATTTTCAAACCAAGGGGTGTCCTGGTAAGGCAAGGGCGAGAGCAGATAGAAGGTCGTCCCCAAGGCATGGCGACCTTTGAGGGTGTAGGTTTCGCGGTGGGAGGAGGTGATTTGGAAGTAACAGGTGATGGGAGCGGAGGAAGAGACGCGCAGACCGCGGTCTAGGATAGTGTTAGAAGGAGAGGTGGCAAGAAAGTTATTGTAGTAGAGAGACATGAAGTCATCGACGGCCTGTCCGTTGGCAGGCAGGGTGATGGTATGGGTCGGAAAGAGGCTGTTGGCTGGTTGCTCGATGGTGATGGTGGCAGGTTGGTCGTAGGTGTGGAAGACCAGTCGGGCCACCTGCTCCGACGGATCGCTGTTGAGTCTGGAGAGGTCGGGTGCGGCAAACCAAAATACCGTGTCGGTCTGTGCTTGGCAGACTGAAGAAAGAAACACAAAAGCTATAAGCAATAACCGCTTCATTTATCCATTACGTATATTAAGTGTTCTAGATATAACGTGCGGAGAAGAAAATTATTGCATGGGATTGCAATTCTCAATTCTCAATTCTCCATTCTCAACGGCCCCGTCCACCTTTTTAGTTTTTAGTTTTTACCTTTAAAAAATTCTCAATTCTCCATTCTCAATTCTCAATTCTCCATTCTCAACGGCCCCGTCCACTCTTTTAGTTTTTAGTTTTTACCTTTAAAAAAATCTCAATTCTCAATTCTCAACGGCCCCGTCCACCTTTTTAGTTTTTAGTTTTTACCTTTAAAAAAATCTCAATTCTCAATTCTACATTCTCCATTCTCAACGGCCCCGTCCACCCTTTTAGTTTTTAGTTTTTACCTTTCGCTCTAGTACAACATATGACTGATTTTTGCCAAACGGTCTCAATGTCGCGTCCCTTCGGGACGCTAGGAGTGAGTTTATTCCGTCACCGCACTGCGCTACGCTTGTACGGTGTTACTGAGATTCAGCCTCTTCGAGGCTGTAAAAAATCAGTCTTATATTAAACTAGAGCCTTACCTTTTACTTTTATTTATCGGTCAGCACCTCGATGACTCCGGTGTGTTGGGTGTGGATGGTGATGCCGTGGGCTTTGAAGTAGTAGAAGTAGGTGCCGGCGGTGAGGCGTTGTGCTGCGGGGTCCCACCAGTCGTCGTCGTTGGCGATGTTGACTTTGTGGTAGACACGGCGGCCGGTGCGGTCGTAGATGGAGAGCTCGTTGTATTTGAAGCAGTTGTTTTCCAGTAGTCCTGTGATGACGAAGCGGTCGTTGGTGCCGTCGCCGTTAGGGGTGACGAGGTTGGGGAAGGATAGGTTGGTGTCGCAGCGGTCGCCGTTCCAGAATACGTGCAGGTTGTAAAGGATGAGGCTGTCACAACCCTGCTCGTTGGTGAGGGTGATGGTGTAGTTGGCTACCGAGTCGTCGAAAACAATGTCGTTAAAGGTCCATGGAAGCTGGGAGTCTAGGATGGTGTCGTAGATGGTTGTGTCGCTGTTGGGTATGACGTGCAAAATGAAGGTGACGGTGCTGTCCTGTCCATGGCTGCCCGTGAAGTGGAATAGGCCTTGCTGTTGTTCCGTATCAAACCACTCACCCTCATATTGCACTGGCAGATTGCTTTCGCAGGTATAGTAGTGCACAGTGTCTTCTGTATTGTAAAACACTTTCAGATGGTAGTCTATAATGCTGTCGCATACCGATGAGGAACTGGGCACCACCAAAACAATATCGGTATCCCCATCGAAGGTGGTTTCGTAGCGAGTGTATGGTAGTTGATTTTCGGCAATAGTGTCATATACTTGTGCATAGGGGTTGTTGACTATTCGTATATAGCAACTGTCGGCCACAGCCCTCTGGCAACGGCCCGTATCCCTCCCCTCTATCCAATAGAGGCCGCTCATAGAGGTGTCTGCCTCGGTGAGGACTAAGGGGAGCGACTCTATCACTTGTCCGTTAGGACAATGCAGCCTAATGTCTACCACATCGGCAGAAGCCGAATAATTGATACAAATGCTGTCTCCAGTACAGAAGGTTGTGTCTGTCAGTAAACTGAGGTGTCCACCTCTCACCACTATGTCTATCGAGTCGGTGCGCAACTGGTGGCAACTGGTGGTGTCAACACCTTCTAGATAGTATCGCCCAGTGGCGTTGCTGTCGACATTGTAGAGTACGAAGGGGGGTTGAGTCAGGTGCAGGCCGTTGGGACCCCTAAGTTCTAAACCGTCGATATGGGGGGCATCGTAGGCGAAGAGGATGCTGTCGCCTTTGCAATAGGCGGTGTCGAGCGTGAGGCGGATTTGTGATGGTTGGTTGTAGTCGTAGAAATAGCCAAACACACAATCGTAGATGTAGTCAGCATTGTTTTGAGCACCTCCTCTATGCTCAAGGACACCTAAATGGAACGTTCCGGACCGATTTTCAAGGGTTATCAGGCTGTCAATTGTATGGAAAGGATTGGTTATGGGGGTTACAATCTCTTTGCAACACCACGCCAGCGAGGTGTCGGCCGAAAGGGTGTGGAAGTCGCTGGCTGTTATAAAGGTGGAGTCCCCATCCAACAGAAAGTCAGACACGAAAGCTCTTTTGGTCAGGATATGCAGCATAGTGTTCCAAGAATAGCGCACATAGGAGGCTTTGTGGGTCCCTGTGCAGTCGATGGGTGGCAACATGGTGGTTCCTACCCCGCTGCTACGGGATGCCATAGACGTCATTTGGAGTACTACGGCAGCCTTGTTGAGGGTGATTAGTGTGGCGGTGTCTTCTAGTAGGAATGGGCCATTATGCTGTTGGTGAACGATGTCCTTGAAGGTGCCGTTGAAGTATACTTCCACCGTGTCGTCGGGGTGGTTGGGGAAGATCCATACTTGCTCATAATAGTCAGAGTCGGCATTTTGTGAGCGTATCGCTACATATCGTGTGCCTGTTTTGTCGGTAGGTAGAATTTGGTCGCCCAACACATTATAGGCTCCATAAGGGGAAGGATTGGTAGGACTGTAGAGCGCCAGGTCGTAGTCGTTGAAGCTGACCGCAATAGGTCGCGAGGCATGGATGGTAGTGCCTCCTAATCGGTCATGGGCTGTAAGACCGGCACATTCTCTGCCATAACTCTGCCCCCTGTTTAGAGTGACTGATACCGTCTCGTCTATATTTAGCTCATTAAATGCCCGCCCAGGTGGTGGTGTCATTTGGACCACCGTGCTATCCTCTGTGGCTACGACCTGTATGTGGCCCCTGTCGTACCCATTGGGCTGGCAGCCTATTATGTTTTGCATAGGAACCACAAAGTCGGTGCCTAGGGCATGGCTTCCCTTCAAAGCAGTGATGTCACTAGTCATGTGGGAGTAGTCCAGATAGCATGAAACAGGGGTTGTGGATGTAATAAGGATTCCTAAGTTGTTGATTATATTGGGTATTGTCCCAATGTTGCGTCCCACCCATACCAATGGTAGGTGATGCCTGGAAAAGCTATTGGCTTCGATGGTGTCAATGATAGGGGGATATGTCAGAGGTGAAGCAGCAGGCATGCTAATGGTTACTATTGCTGGCTGGTCGGTGGTGAAGATATGCAGGTATGACGAGTGTGAGTTCCTGAACTCATGTGGCGCGGTAAACCAGAAGGCAGTGTCGGTCTGTGCCGAGCAGCCGCATACATATAGGAATAAGAGGATGAACAGGAGGCGTTTCAACGGGGGGCTTTTTGACTATTTGTTTCGTAATACTTCGATAACACCACGGTGTTGGGTCCAGATATTAACGCCGTGGGCCTTGAAATAGTAGAAGTAGGTGCCGGCGGGGATGCGCTGTGCGGCTGGGTCCCACCAGTCGCTCTCGTTGGCGATGTTGACTTTATGGTAGACACGTCGGCCGGAGCGGTCATAGATGTAGAGCTCGTTGTATTTGAAGCAGTTGTTTTCCAACAGGCCCATGATGACGAAGCGATCGTTGGTGCCGTCGCCATTGGGTGTTACTACGTTGGGATAGGAGAGGGTGGTGTCGCAGTGGTCACCATTCCAGAATATGAAGAGGTTGTAATGGATGATGCTGTCGCAGCCGGCTTCGTTAAAGGTATGGTAGATGTAGTCGGAGACAGTGTCGTTGAACACGCTGTCGAAGGCAAACCATGGCAGCTGCTCTTCGGTAATGCTGTCGCGGATGGTGGTGTCGCTGGTGGGGATGATATGGAGGATGAAGGTGACAAGGCTGTCCTCGCCGTGGCTGCCGTAGAAGTGGAAAGTGCTCGATCCTTCATGATAGAACAGGGAGTCGCCGTATTGTACAGGCAGGTCGCTTTCGCAGGTGTAGTAAAGGACGGTGTCGAAGATGGTGTCATAGATGTGCAGGTGGTAGTTTATCAGACTGTCGCACATTGACGTGGGGTCGGGCCGGTATATTGCCGTGTCGGTCTCGGCATAAAATATTAGGCCAAAGCGGCTCCATGGCAGTTGTTCCGGAAGGATGGTGTCGTGCAGTTCGGCGGTGTGACGCGGGTTGATGGTGATGTCAATGTAGTCCATGGCTATGGGGACGGTGCCTAAGGTGTCGTATCCATAGAGCCAATACCGTCCGCTCATGGAGGTGTCGGCGTTGGGGATGGAATAGGGCATGTCGTGCATGGCTCCGTCGGGGCTTTGCAGTCGGGTGTAGGCAACATTGTGTGAGGTAAACAAGAAGTGTATGCTGTCGCCCTGGCAGAAGGTATCATTCATGTTGAATCGAACTGTAGCGGGTGTGGCATAGTCGGTCAGGATGGTATATGAAGCACCCGTATTGGTGTCGTATTCTATCACGCCTAATATGAACAGGCTGCTGTCGCACTGTATGTGCATCACACCTCCGGTCGAGAGGTATTGCCCCACCTCTTTGCTGCACCACGATAGGGAGGGATAGCCCACAAGTGGTTGGAAGTCGGCGGCTGTGAGCACTGTGGGGTTCCAATTAAAAAGTATATGGTTTACGGCCCGGCTGTTCACCACCATCTGTATTTTAATGGACAAACTGTCGGTGCGCAGATAGGATATTTGATGAGATCCGGAGTGCTCAACGTCGGGCAGCACGGTGCAACCCACTCCGCATGCGGGCTTGTTCGACTCCTGTATCAGGCCAACGGGACGGTCAAACTCAAGAAAAAGGGCAGTGTCGCACGACATGAGGCTGGCCGAGGGGCGGAGCAATGCGTACCACCATTTCGACCAAACTGAGCCGCCATTGATACTGTCGGTTCTTATGCCCGAGACAGTATAATGGTAGATGCCGGTGTCTATATAGTCCAAGGCTCCATAGCTATAACCAATGCCCGTAGGGAATTCCAAAAATGGCACGTAGCGTGTCCCCCAAAAGGAGGTAGGGAGAATCTGGTCACCCACGTTCAGGTATCGGTAGGGAGCAGTGGAGGGTTGTGAGTGGGTGGTGTTGACTGCTATGGGCTTGGAGGAGTGGATAATGGTTTTCATTAAGTCGGTACAGGCCCTATTTGCCCGCATAGAGTAGCTCTGCCCCCGATTCAAGGTGATAGAGACCGTGTCGGTAGTTGTGAAGCCCCCTTCGAATACGACGGTGCCGCCACCCAAGTGCGGGGGCGGCATTATCCAGATATGCGTGCTGTCCTCGGTGGCAATCATTTCGAAACTTTCGCCTTCGTGAGGAATACCCCATTCCACATGCCATTTGGGAATCAGCACTTGAAAGTCGGTGCCGAGTGCATTCCGCCCTTTCAGTGTGTAGGTCTCGCGATTGGCAGAGGTGCATTGGTAATAGCAGGTGATAGGTGCGGTGGAATGGATATAGAAACCCCGGTTCAGGACGGTGTTGACGGGTTTGGTCTCAATACTATCGACCCATGACGACAGCCCTAGGGTGTCGACATCATAGGGATGCAGCATGATGCGCGTGGTGGGGAAGTAGGGGTTGGCGGGTTGCTCCACAGTGACGGTGGCGGGCTGTCCGTAAGAGTGAAAGACTAAGCGGACAGGGGTTTCCCCGTAGTTGGTGTAGGCAAAATTGGACAGGTCTGGGGGTGCAAACCAGAAGGCTGTGTCGGTCTGTGCGTGGCACACAGACGACAGCAACAATGTTATGACCAGTATTACTCGCTTCACCCTATTTTATTATCATCGGTGGCTAGCCGGTTCTTGGCAGTCCGTCGGCTAATATAATAGCCCACAGCCAAAAGGGCGACTATTATTATCAGTGTACGGAAAAGGCCTGTTATCATTCCTGTCGATGAGGTAAACCCTACAATAACTATAGATAATACAATCTCCCAAAAGGCAACCACAATGCTTATCAATAAACGCCACAGGGTACCCCAAAAACGATAGCCAAACAACTGCCGGTAGGTGAAATAGTAGTACACAATGATTAGTGCTGGAAGTATGTATGGGTCGGTTATATATGAGATAAAGGTGGCAATAAGGACTATCGTAGCCATGTATATCTGGATGATGATGCCTTCGGCGAAGGTATGGTATGGATGCTGTGGGGCAAAACGGAAAAAGAACCATGTGGGTATGACAAACATCAGTGTGACGCACATCATGCCCCATGCGGGATTGTCAATCATCCAGTTGATGGCATCGACAAAGAAGGCATATTTCGCACGCACGTCGGAATAGGAAAAGTGTTCCATGCGGGTGATACCGAACATTTGCGTGATGATAAGGTAGACTACCGTAACCACAAAGAGCGTGTTCACGGGCGGGTAGCTTACTCGGCGGTGTCCGGCGAGGTAGTCTCCGATAAGGTATCCGGGGCGCAGTATCAGTTGCAGCAACGTACTCGGCAACGAGCGTGAATCGATGCCCCATGCCTTTAAAAAGTTCTGTCCTACCAACCGCCATGTGATACGTTTGTCACCCGCCTTCTGTCCGCACACGGGGCAGTAGTTGCCCGAATATGTATGTCCGCAGTTGGCGCAACAATGCTCTTCCAGTCCTTGGTTGGAGAACTGGATGGGTTTGCGCTGCCAAGCACGGAATCGGTTGATGTGACGCTTGATATTCATAGTATAGAGAATTAAGATTAGAGAATTGAGAATTGAGAAAAAGTGGCCGTATCAGGATATTTCTCAATTCTCAATTCTCAAATCTCAATTAGTTTAGTATCCGAAGATGTCTTCGAGTTTCAGCTTCTTCACCTTGCCGAATTTGGCGAGGGCGTTGAAGTCCATGTCGGCTTCTTTACCGAGGCACATGTAGACCTTCTTCTGGCCACGGATGTACTTGTGGTTGAAGTTGACAATATCCTGCATGGTGACGTTGGGGTAGGCCTCGAAGAGCATCTTGGCGTGGTTCTTCTTGGGGTTGAAGCCCATGCGCTCGTAGTAGAGGTAGCTGTTGATGATGCCCATCTTGGTGGTGCGGGCGGTGCGGATGGCACTGATTTGTGCATCCTTGGCCATTTGGAAGTTGGCCGGAGCTTCGGGCATCTGGTCGAAGAGCTCGTTGAAGGCATTCATGGCATCGATGAGCTTGTCGTTCTGGGTGGCGATGATGGCGGCGTTAGTGAAGTAGCCGTCCTTGTCGCCAGGAGTGGCATAGTAGCTCTGTGCGCTGTAGGCAAGGGAGCGTTTCTCGCGCATCTCTTGGAAGACGATGGCGTTCATCGAACCGCCGAAGTATTCGTTGAAGACATCCATGACGGCTTCGTTCTTGGTGTTGAATTTCTCGCCGCGGAAGTGCTCGCGCATATAGGTCTGGTTGGCGTTGTAGTCGACAAAGTAAACGGTGTTCTCGTTGACGGCCTTGGGGGTAATCTTCTTGTTGGCCGGGGCCTTTTTGTTCATGGGGTGGGTGTACTGGTTGGCAAGGGCCTTGAAGTTATCGAGACTTTCGGGGCCGTAGTACAGCACGCGGTGCTTGTAGCTCATGAGGCTGTGGAGGGCATCGGTGAGCTGGTTGCAGGTCATGGCTTTCAGTTGGGCCTCGCTGAGTTGGTCGAGGGAAGGCGAGTCGCTGCCATAGACACCGTAGTTGCCCAAGGCGCGGAAGCAGCTCTGCTGGTTGTGCTTGGCGTTCTCACGGCCTTTGAGGATACGGGCCACCAACAACTGGAGAGCCTGCTCGTTGGGCTGTGCCTCGCAAAGTATTTCGTCCATCAGGGCCATGGCTTTGGTCATGTTCTCGCTCAGACCGCTGATGCTGACGTTGATGTTCTCGGTTCCCACGCTCACACTGTAGTTGCAGGCCAGCTTGTAGAATTCCTGCTGCAGCTGTTCGGGGGTATGTTTGGAGGTGCCGAGGTATTCCAGCACGTCGGCGGCAAGGTCGAAGGTCTTACCCGTTTGTCCGGCGCGGTAGCCAAAGTCGAAACGGTAGACGAGGTTGAAGGTCTTGTTCTCGGTGTTCTGAACATAGAGCACTTCGGCGCCGTTTTTCAGTTTGGACTTGGTCAGGTCTTTGCTGAAGTCCACAAAAACGGGCTCGATGGGTTTCACTTGGCGGGCTTTGATTTCTTTCAGGAAAGCACTCTCCTTGTCGCGACCCACTTCGATGGGGGTGATGGGGGGCTTGGATACTTTCAGGATGGGTTCGGGTTCGCCTTTCAGTTTGTTGATGATGACGTAGTTGTTGTCCTTGAACAGACGGTTGGCAAAGTCTACAATTTCCTTTTTGGTAATCTTGGAGAGTTCGTTGACCTCGTTGCAGACATCGCCCCAGGAGCGGTGTTCGACAAAGGCATAGGCCATCTGGCTGGCGCGGCTGTTGTTGCTTTCGGCGCGTTTCATGATGGCCAGTTTCATGTTGTTGATGGCTGCTTCGAGCATCCAGTCGTCGAATTTGCCCTGTTTCACGAGTGCAATCTGCTCGTCGAAGAGGGCCTGCACCTGCTCCAAGGTTTGTCCCTGGATGGGCTGGCCGCCGAACATGAAAGCACCGTAGTCGTTGAGGGTATAGGTGCCTGCATAGGCACCCATGCAGCGCTGCTGTTGGTTGATGTTAAGGTCGATGAGGCCGCACTTGCCGTTGTTGAGCACGCTCTCCAGCAGGTCGGCCAGCATGGCGTCGTGGCTGCCGTTGCCGCTGTCGAGGCGGTAGGCGCGCACGGTGTTCTCTGCGTCAAGGCCAGAGACCGTCTTGGTGATGACGCTGGTGATGGGCTTTTCGCGCTCAAACTTTAGTTCGGGCACATTGCCGGGCTTCATGTTGCCCCAGTACTTGTCGATAATCTTGATAGCCTCGTCGGGATCGAAGTCACCGGCCATGCTGATGCAGATGTTGTTGGGCACATAGTAGGTGGCCACGAAGTTGCGGATGTTGCGCATGGAGGGGTTCTTCAGATGCTCCTGACTGCCCAGGGTGGTCTGATTGCCGTAGGGGTGGTGGGGGAAGAGGGCGGCGAACATGGCGTCGTTCACCTTGCGGTTGTCCTTGGTGAGGCTCATGTTCTTCTCTTCATAGATGGTCTCCAGCTCGGTATGGAATAGGCGCAGCACCAGGTTTTGGAAGCGGTCGGCCTGAATCTCGCACCAGGTCTCTATCTGGTTGTTGGGGATGTTTTCCACATACATGGTGTAGTCATTGCTGGTGAAGGCATTGGTGCCAGTGGAGCCGATGGCCGTCATGGCTTTGTCGTACTCGTTGGCCACGGCAATCTTGGAGGCCTCATAGCTCAGGCTGTCAATCTTATGATAGATGGCGGCGCGGGTTGTGGGGTCGTCGAACATACGGTAGGCCTCAAAAAGGTCTTCAATCTTTTGGATGAGCACCTTCTCTTTCTCCCAGTCGGTGGTTCCCAGTTTCTGGGTGCCTTTGAACATCATGTGCTCCAGATAGTGGGCCAGACCAGTGGTCTCGTGGGGGTCGTTGCGAGAGCCGGCACGCACAGCGATGTAGGTCTGCACTTTGGGCGCGTCTTTGTAGACGCTCATAAACACTTTCAGACCATTGTCCAGCGTATACTCGCGCACGTTCAGCGGGTCGTTGGGATAGGTCTTGTAGTGGTACGTTTTTTGTGCCATAGAGGTGCCGCAAGAAAGCACTGCTAAGGCTACAAAACAGAGGATAAGACGGATTTGTTTCATATTATTAAATTGTTAATGAATAATTTAGCGTAACAATATATAAATAATTCAAAAAACAAAGATACAAAATATTTTTCATTAAGTAATTGTTCAAATATACTTTACATATAATTTCCATCTAATTGAACATTA
>CAMVMF010000010.1 GCA_947168515.1 uncultured Bacteroidales bacterium | reverse complement strand
TGCGGATGGTGAAGGTCTTGGTGGCCTCGTCGTACTGGAGGTCTTCCATGTAGGATACCTGCGGGAGGTCGAGATGCTCGGCAATCTGGGGACCCACCTGAGCGGTATCGCCATCGATGGCCTGACGGCCGGTGATGATCAGGTCGTAATCCATGGTGCGCAGCGCACCGGCAATGGCACTGGAGGTGGCCAGGGTATCGGCACCACCCAGTTTGCGGTCTGTGAGCAAGATGGCACGGTCCACGCCCATGGCAAGAGCCTCTCTGAGGATGGCTTCGGCCTGGGGCAGACCCATGGTGATGACGGTGACGTGGGCACCGTACTTGTCTTTCAGTTGGAGAGCAAACTCCAAACCGCCCTTGTCGTCGGGGTTCATGATGCTGGGAACGCCCTCACGAATCAGCGTGCCGGTTTGCGGATTGATTTTCACCTCGGTGGTGTCCGGCACTTGTTTTATGCAAACTACGATTTTCATTTTTTTTCTTCTGGGTATTCTGACTACTCAGAGCAACATGATTACTCTGGGTATTTCTAATGATTATTATTTGAACAATTTGCCGGCGATGACCATACGCTGCACCTCGCTAGTGCCTTCATAGATTTCGGTAATCTTGGCATCGCGCATCATGCGCTCAACGGGATACTCGCGGGTGTAACCGTAGCCACCATGGAACTGGACAGCCTTGGTTGTAACCTCCATGGCAGTTTCAGCACTGAAGAGTTTGGCCATGGCAGCATCGGCGGAGTATGGGAGACCCATGTCTTTCTTATAGTGAGCCGAACGGCAGAGCAGACGGGCAGCCTGCACTTTGGTTTCGAGGTCGGCCATTTGGAACTGGGTGTTCTGGAATTTAGCGATAGCCTTGCCGAACTGTTTGCGTTCCTTGGTGTATTTGACGGTTTCGTCGATAGCGCCCTGGGCGATACCGAGAGCCTGGCAGGCAATGCCGATACGGCCACCATCGAGGGTCTTCATGGCCAGGCCAAAGCCTTTGCCGAGCTGGCCCAGCTGACGGTCCTTAGGAATGCGGCAATCTTCGAAAATGAGCTCAGTAGTAGCGCTGCCGCGGATACCCATCTTCTTTTCTTTCTTACCAATGCTGAAACCAGGGTCGGTTTTTTCAACGATGAAGGCACTAATGCCCTTGGTGCCGAGGCTCTTGTCGGTCATAGCGATGATAATAAAGACATTGGCATAGCTACCATTGGTGATGAAAATTTTGCTACCGTTGAGCACCCATTCGTCGCCTTCGAGCACGGCGGTAGTCTGCTGTCCGGCAGCATCGGTACCGGCATTGGGTTCGGTAAGACCAAAGGCACCTATCCACTCGCCACTAGCGAGCTTAGGCAGATATTTCATTTTCTGCTCCTCGGTTCCTGCCTCCAAGATAGGAGCGGCACAGAGGCTGGTATGGGCCGAAAGGATTACGCCGGTTGTGGCACAAACGCGGGAGAGTTCTTCAACGGCCATACCGTACATGATGTTGGTACCGCCGGCACCACCGTACTGGGTTGGAACGGGAATACCCATCAGACCGATTTTGGCCATCTTTTTGACTGTTTCAATCGGGAAACGTTCTTCCTCGTCGACTTCAGCAGCCAGGGGCTTGACCTCTTTCTCTGCAAATACGCGAATCATCTGCAGGAAGAGTTGTTCTTGTTTGGTGAAACTAAAATCCATATTATTATTTCTAATTATGAGTTAGGAAGGTGACCTCTACATTTAGCTCATGCCGTGAGCCATTCTTTGTGCGGCACCCTCTTCATTAAAAAAATTATTTTACTGCGATGGTTTCGATTTCTACCAGAGCTCCCAGAGGCAGGGCCTGCACTGCAAAAGCAGCACGGGCGGGGCATTCTGTGGCATAGTATTTGGCATAAATCTCGTTCATGGGTTTGAAGTACTCCATACTGGCCAACAGGCAGGTGGACTTCACCACGTCCTTGAAGGAGAAACCGGCTTCGTCAAGGATGGCCTTGATGTTCTGCATTACCTGCTCGGTCTGGGCTTCAATGCCTTCGGGAATCTTACCAGTTGCCGGGTCGATAGGCACCTGGCCGGAAATGTAGAGCGTGTTGCCGGCCAAAATAGCCTGACTGTAAGGTCCAATAGCTGCAGGAGCCTTGGGGGTGTTAATAACTTTCTTCATAGTGATATGTTGCTTATTATTTATTGTTTTAATAATAAATTGAATTTGCAAAGATAATATTTTTTTTTCAAATAGCACCTACTTTTCAAAAAATATCTCAAAGAAAACTCGCAACAAAATCCACAACACATTCATTACGAACAAATAGCAACAGATTGTTTTAATTATCGATCCTTTACGCAGACATCTGCCAAAAGTAACCGCAACTCTGAACCACACCTAGGTTACGAATAATACATGTAGCGCTCTAGCAAACAATGCGTAGAGGAAAACAAAATGGGTTTGAACCATTGCATGTCGGTCCAATGCTATCACGCAAAAGGGGTAACGCCACTACCAGAAATAATCTCAGCCAACAATGCCCACCAGAAGGGCATAGCCTTCGGCCTTTGGACAGCAACAAGAATGCCCTTGAAACAATCATTAAATCCAATACAATATGTTAAAAAAAACAACCCATGCAAAAAAAAAGTATGATTTTTCAAAAAAAAGTGTACTTTTGCACGTTTTATCAAAACGAAATAAATTATAAAATATACAAGCAATGAAAGATATTTTTGCAAGAATCAAAGAGTCCACTGGTGGCCCTCTCGGGCAATACCGCAAACTGGCCGACGGCTATTTCTATTTCCCCAAACTTGAGGGCGAACTTGGTCCCGAAATGACCTTCAACGGCAAGAAAGTGCTCAACTGGAGCCTGAACAACTATCTGGGTTTGGCCAACAATCCCGAGGTGCGTGCCGCCGACGAGGAAGGTGCACGTCGCTGGGGCCTCGCCTACCCCATGGGGGCCCGCATGATGAGCGGCCACACCGCCCTTCACGAGGAGGTTGAAGCTATGCTCTGCGAGTATACACACAAGAAATATGGTTACCTGCTCAACTTCGGCTACCAAGGCCAAATCAGCATCTTAGACACCATCGTCAGCTTGCGCGATGTCATCGTGTATGACAGCGAGGCCCACGCCTGCCTCATTGATGGTTTCCGCGTCACCGGCGCCAAGCGTTTCAAATATCAGCACAACGACATCGACAGCCTCCGCAAACAGCTCACCCAGGCCACCGCTCTGGCCGAAAAACAGGGCGGCGGTATCCTTGTGGCTACCGAAGGTGTCTACGGCATGGAGGGCGACCTCGGTGCACTGGACAAAATCTGTGCCTTGAAAAAAGAATTCGACTTCCGCATCCTCATTGACGATGCACACGGCATGGGTGTCATGGGTCCCGAAGGACGTGGCACGCACACCCACTTCCACTGCGAAGACGACATCGACCTCTATTTTTGCGCCTTCGCCAAGACCATGGCCATCATTGGCGGTTTCATCGGTTGCAACGACCCCGACATCATCACCTACCTGCGCTTCAATATGCGCAGCCAGATCTATGCCAAGAGTCTGCCTATGGCCATTGTCTACGGTGTCAAACGCCGTCTCGAAATCATCAACCAGCACCCCGAATTTCGTGAAAAGCTGTGGGAGTTGTCCAACTATCTGCAGCACTCGCTCCAGGCCGAAGGGTTCAACACCGGTGTCACCGAGTCTCCTGTCACCCCTGTCTTCTTCCCCGGCGATGTCAACCAGGGAACCAATGTGGTGGTAGACTTGCGCGAGAACTACGGCATCTTCTGCTCCATAGTGGTCTATCCCGTAGTACCCAAGGGCCAGATCATGCTCCGCATCATACCCACTGCCGCCCACACCAAGGAACAGGCCGACCGCACTATTGCTGTCTTCAAGGAAGTTAAGAAGAAACTTGATGCCGGCGAGTACAACAAACCCATGCCTGACATGCACATCCGCAAATAGCATTGGAATGCGGGAAGGGAAATTCTATAGATAGTCCCGTCCAGGGGAGGTATCAATACAAATCGCACCATCCTTTTGTGGTACCGCCCCATCTACAGCACCTTCACAAAAACAGCGCACGGCAATAATTCTTTGATTACTGCAATGCATCTTGGATATCCACGACAACAGAGACATTTTTTTATAGAATTTCCCTTTGAATAACCCCCTATAAACCCATATATCACATACCCTCATTTCCCGATAACACATTGACACGTCCCAATGAAATATAAACTCGTTTGTAAGAAATGCGGAGAAACTATCGGCACTTTCCGCGAATGGTTTGCCAACGACCAGAAATGCAAGTGCGGCTCCAATTATGCCGAAGTTGTCTACCCTGAAACCAACTACAGCCGTTTGCCCGAATACTTCCAAGGCGACGTAAAGAGCCATTTCCACTATTTTGAATACCTTCCCCTCGACCATAAGGAGAACATCGTTTCCTTGGGCGAAGGTGCCATCCCTATGGAACGATGGGAACACATGGAGCGCACCGCCAAGGAGCAGTACGGCATTGACTGCAAGGTATACATGTACCGCAACGACCTCAACGGAGGCACTGCGTCTTTCAAGGATGTCAGTGGCTCGCTGGCCGCCTCTGTTATGAAAGAGAACGGTGTCAAGGAGTATTGCCTTGCCTCCACCGGCAATGCCGGCACTGCCTATGCCACCTATCTGGCCAAGGCCGGCATCAAGTTCACCTGTTTCAGCCCCAATTGGGTCGACCAAAAGACCGCCGACTCCATCCGCCAGACCGGACAGACCCTCATCGTTAGCAAAGGCACTTATGGCGATGCCAAGGCCGAGTGTGCCGAATATCACAAACAGACCGGCGTGATGATGTCCTGCGGCAATACCGACCCCATCCGGGTCGAGAGCAAACGGACCATCGTCTTCGAATGCCTGCGTCAGTTGGGGCAACTGCCTACTGTCTATATGCAGGCTGTTGCCGGCGGCACCAGTCCCATTGCTTTCGAAAAGGGGTTCCGCGACATCCGCCCCGACTACCCCCAATGCCACATGCCACGTCTGTTGCTGGTGCAGCAGGACGAGTGCGACCCCATGGTCACAGCCTGGGAATGGGCCAAGGAGCACAACTTCCCTGTCGACTTCGAACACCACTACGAGGCCAAGAAGGACTGCCACACCCGCATCGGCATCCTCACCGCTGCCAATCCTGGCAACTATCCCATCGTGGCCCCATTGGTGCGCAATAGTGGTGGCGACTTCATCCGCGTCGAAGAGGCCAGCCTGCCCATGTTCGGCCTGCAGATGAAGCGCGAGACTGGCATCCTCATGGGTCCGGCCTCCATGGTCTGCTATGCCGGTTTCTACCGCGCCCTAGAGCGTGGCCTCATCAAACAAAACGATGTCGTCCTCCTCAACTGCGGCGAAGGCAGCATCCGCTCGCAGTGGTTTGTGGACGAAGTGGCCAAATTAGAGAACAAATGATCGACTTCCACAATAAAGTTGTTTGGATAACGGGGGCTTCGTCGGGCATCGGCGAAGCCTCTGCCTATCGTTTTGCCCAAGCAGGTGCCACCCTCATTCTCACCGCCCGCCAAGCCGACAAGCTGGTACAAGTGGCCGACCGCTGCACGTCGTTGGGTGCCGCCGCAACCAAAGTCCTCCCTGGCGACCTTGCTCTCCTCGACCAGCTGGAAAGCCTGGCCGTTCAGGCATGGGAATGCTATGGCCGCATCGATGTCTTCTACAACAATGCCGGCATCAGCCAGCGTGGCACAGCGGTGGAAACCGACCTCAGCGTCATCCGCCGCGTAATGGATCTCGATTACTACGCCCCCGTCATCCTCACCAAGGCCATCCTGCCCCGCATGATAGCCCAGGGTGGCGGACATCTGGCCGTCACCACCAGTATTGCCGGACGCTTTGGATTCCCCATGCGCTGCGCCTATTCTAGTGCCAAACATGCACTCTATGGCTTCTTTGAGACCATCCAAGCCGAAAACCACAAGGACAACATACACGTTACCATCGTCTGCCCCGGACGTGTGCAGACCAACATCTCGCTCCACGCCCTAGAAAGCGACGGACGCGAACATGGCCAAATGGATGCCGGACAAGCCGGAGGCATCACCCCTGAAAAAGCAGCAAATAAAATAGTACGCGCTATCTATCACCGCCGCCACGAAGTCCTCGTGGGGGGCAAAGAGCTCCTCATGGTCCACATCAAACGCTTCTTCCCCACCCTCTGCGCCACCCTCTCCCGCAACATAAAAGCAACATAAAGCCCCACCTCCTTAGGATAGTACTCCATTGGCAAAAGGTACGAATAATATTCTATCATAAGTCCATAAAGCCACAAACCCCGAAACAAACAGCAAAAAAAGCCATCATGAAAAAAAAACTATTACTACTCGTATCTCTGATACCTTTCGTGGCAGTTGGCCAATCTGTTTCTTTTTCCCATCCCGCAGGATATTACGCTGATAGCTTCCTGCTGTCTCTCACCTCCAGCGGTGTGTCGGCAGACGGGTGCACCATTCGTTACACGCTCAATGGCTTCGACCCTACTGCAACCAGCAAGGTATACTGCTCCCCTATTCAAATTGACACAACCTGCTTTTCGCAACATCAACTGTATACAATAAGGAATTGTCCTCCCGCTCAGTGGAACCCACCTGACACAGTGGCACACATCATCGTTGTGCGGGCGGCCTTATTCGATTCTCTGGGCAACAGAATCAGCAGTATACAAACCGCAACGTATTTCGTTCAAAATCTATGCCATAAGCCCCTGACCCTCCCCATCCTATCCATCTGTGTCGACTCTGCGGCACTTCTCTCCCAAGACAGCGGTATTTTCGTACCCGGCATCTATTTCGACCCCAACAACGACCAATGGACTGGCAACTATTACCAAAGTGGCAGACAATGGGAAAGAATGGCTCATGTGGATTATTTCAGCCCCACTGACGATGTGCTCAGCCTCCATTGCGGCATCCGCACACATGGAGGCAACTCCAGACGCTTTATGCAAAAAGGCTTTACTCTGTATGCCCGAGAGGAATACGGAAAGAAGAATTTCGGCTATGCTTTCTTTCCCAACACCAATTTCAAAAAATACAAAAGGCTGTGCCTCAAACCCCTCGCTTCATCTTGGACTGATGCCGGCATCCAAGACTGGCTTAGCCAACTTATGGCACGAGGCCTACGGTTCGACCATCTTGCCGTCAGACCTATCACATTGTACCTCAATGGTGAGTACTGGGGTATATATCTACTAGAAGAAAAGCCCGACGAACATTATGTGGACAACCACTATGGCTATGACGATGACGATGTCGACATCATAGGCAATTGGTTTGGTCTGATCGAGAACGGCATGGACACTGGCTTTCGCCAGATGATGGATTTTGTGTCCACTTCAGACTTGTCCACCAAAGAGAACTATCAGCATCTTTGCAAGCTCATCGATTTACCCGCCTTCATCGACTACCAGCTGTTCGAAATGTTCATAGGCAACTACGACTGGCCCGCGAACAATACGCGTTGTTGGCAATACCGCGACACCCCTTGGCGTTGGATTTACTACGACGGCGACGGGGCCATGGGTTCCGTCAACTCTATGGACAATCTCTTTTGTGAGGACGAAGGCGATGGGTGGCCCTCTAACGCGCAGTCCACCCTTCTGTTTCGCAGCTTGCTCACCAATAGCGATTTCTCACACAAAGTCCTTCGACGAATGACACAATTATTCAAGTCACTGGATCCCGGCACCATAGCCCACCTTATCGACTCCACCCAGTCTGTGCTGGCAACGGAGATTCCGTATCAAATAGCACGGTTTGGTTTCCCCAAAAGTGTCACCAGCTGGAATGAGGACATCCACAACATCAGAACCTATTTTAGCCAGGCCCCTCAAGCCATGCAAAGCAAGCTCAACGACAAAATCAATCATAATCACATTCTCGAAATCTACCCCAACCCGGTAAAAACAGCCTTCACCGCATACTTCTATTCTGTATATTCCGGTTCCCAAAAAGTCATAGTATATGATGCCTTGGGCAGAAACATCCTAACGGAAGACAAGACCGTCAATAAAGGTCCCAACATTATCCAGTTCCACCTGAACCTTCCCAACGGAATTTATGTCATCTTCATTGGCAACCAATCAGCCAGATTTATTGTCTGCAACCTCTAATACTCCTCAGCCAGCTCCCTACCCCATTCAACTTCAGTTCCTCACCTCTCTTTCTCCAATCACATCGTAACCAGCACCACGTTTCTAACTTTCAAGGGACGGAGGCCTGCTAAAGTTTTACTTTATACAGCCCCATCAGTCTAAAGAAGAACTTGGGGAAAGCCTTCTTGCGGTCTCTTTTTAGCATGTCGATGGCGATGTGGGGTTTCTTCATGATGGTCAGCTTGTGGGCCTCCACCAGCTCTATCAGGGTGCCGTCGGGGTCCTCGATATAGGTGAAATGGCCGCTGGCCTCGCCCATGTCGAAATGGCCGTCGTCCTTGCAGCTGTCCACCGTAAAGGGGTAGCCCAAAGCGTTGCTGCGCTTTTCCAACTCCCGCATATTGGTCACGTCGAAACAAATCTGTATGAACCCGGGGTCGCCCCAGTAGCGACCCTCATAAATCTTGCGAGGTGTGCGGTCTAACGCCAGCACCAATTCTATGGTACTGTTGCCATACAGGGGCGCAAAGGCGCCTTCACGCCTTTTGGAGTGGGTCAGCAACAGGCGGCGGTAATGCTGGTCGCCCCCCTTCATAAATTGTAGGTCTTCGAAACATCCCGTCTTGTCATACACCACCGTGTCGTAGCCCAGCAGGTCTCTGTACAGCGATGCCGTCTTGTCAATATCTGTGCAGCCCATCATGGCTCCCACGATGCCTCCTCCCAGGGTGTGCTGGTTGATGAAGATGCTGCTGTCCTTGACTATCTGAAAATAGTTGCCCCAGGGGTCTTGGACAAAGAATGTGTCTGTGCCGTCGGGCATCTGCACCAGTGGCCCCACCTTGTCGTATTTGGCCGCCAACTGCTGACGGAATGCCTTGGGGTCGTGGCTCTTGATTTTGGCGGCAAAGATGCCCAAGTCACCCACCTGCACTTCAAATCCGATGGGTTGCGGGGTACGTTCAGAGTACTGCCAAATCTCAAAGCCGCCACCCCCTTGCAGGTTCACGGCAATGCAGGCGTGGCGTTTCTGCGCCTTGCCGCCCGTGTAAGGCAGCATGCGCTCTGCCACCGTGTCGTCCTCCAGTATGCGCACATCCATCTGAAACATCTCAATATACCATTTCCAAGCCTCGCTGAAATTCATGCAGCCTACGCCAACCTGCTGTATACCAGCAATAATATAATTATTTTCCATTACATTAAATCTTATTATTACGAAATGCAAAAATACATTTTTTTCTGCAAATAACAACATTCTCTACAAAACCTCAATTCTGCGCGGATTCACCATCAAAGTGCACTATTGTTGTTGCGGATTGCAAATCCTTATACTCAATGGGTCTGGATTGCAAATCCAGACCAACGGCACGGCACCGAACATCCGCTGGGTCGGGTTGCAAATCCAGACCAGCGGCGCGGAGTCGAACATCCGCGGGGTCGGGCACCCCCAACGGAACGGCACGAACATCCGCTGGGTCGGGATATAATTTGATAGCTCGGAAATAATTTGTATCTTTGCAAGAACTTATCAAACAAAAAATATATGAGCAAGAACTTAACATTTAAATTGTTAGTGTCATAATGAAGTATCATTGGCGCACGTAATAATGAACCCATACATAACACCAACAAGAGTTAATAACACAGATTATGAGAAAAATATTTCTATTTATGTCTTTGGTGGCAATCGCACCTTTCTCTTATGCCCAGAACCCTCTGCCCATTGAAATATCATATGATGCAGCTGGAAACAGGATAACACGTAAGGTGTTGCAGGTCTCCATGATGGCAAAGGGGGGAAGCTACTCTGATTCGACTTATTACATTGATCAGATGCAGTCAGTTCTAATGAAAGTATACCCCAATCCCACACAGGGCAAAGTATACGTAGAAATGCAGGGTGGAGGCGAGATAGGCCACAGCAATATCCGCATGTTTGACAGCCACGGCCGTCTTATACATGAGCAAGAAGGTAATGGGAATGCCGTTGAATTGGATTTATCCACCTATCCAACAGGACACTACATTATTGACCTTTTTGTGAATGAAGAACATACTACATGGAAAATAGTAAAAAAATAGGAAACATGATTATGAAGTATGCCAAGACAACTCTATTTGCCTTAGCAGTTGTCCTCGCCGCAAATGCCTTCGCGCAACCTGCTGTGATACCCGCCAAGGTTGATGTGTCTGCCATCGGTGCGGCTACCTATACCATTCCTATTGAGGTTGTACCTGGGACAAATGGGTTGCAGCCCAACTTGTCTGTCGTTTATAACAGCATGTCCGGGCTAAATGTTCTCGGACAGAAATGGGGATTGCAAGGCATATCTAACATAACCCGCGTTCCTCAAAACAGGCATTACGATGGAAACATTATCCCTGTTGGATATGACACAACAGATCGCTTTGCCCTTGACGGAAACAGGATGCTTCTACTTTCGGGCACCTCATATCAAGCCACCAATGCGGTCTATTGTTTTGAAGTGGAAGATTTTTCCAGGGTTGCCATGATTGGCACCGAAAATGGTTTTTATTTTATACAGACCCTGCCGGATGGTACGAAAATTGAGTATGGCAGGGATTCTCAGGCGCAGCTCTTAGTGGGCAATGGAAAGTGTTTGTCTTGGATGGTGGACAAAATAATCGACCCCCATGGCAACTATATGAAATATCATTATCAACAAGGCGACGGGGAAATTTGGATTGACCATATTGATTATACAATCCTTTCAGATGGGACTCCAGCATACACTAGTGTCAGCTTTGAATATGAAACGATGACCAGTCCGAATGATGGATATGTTAATGGGCAGCAAATTCGTCAAAGCAAACGTCTGGAAAATATTATTGTACGATTTCAAGGGTCGTTAGTACGCAAATATCTCTTTTATTACAATACTACTTTGCAATATGACCGCCTATCCTCCATCTGTCTGTATGGCTCAAGCAATGAATTGTTGTCCACTACATCTGTAATATGGAACAATCAGCCTTCTCAAATGGTGACAGACGAAGTCGTTTCAACCCTAACCGGAGGATATTATGTTGTTGCAGGGAATTTCAATAGCGATAGAATATATGATTATGTTGCCGTCGACAAAAACTCTCTGAACGCATATATCCACACAGGGGTGGCGGGAGAATCAAACTGGCAAATGCAATCCATCAACTACCATTTTCCAAATATGTCTTACCAAAATGAACTCATGTTTGAGTCAATGACAGCGGGCGATATTGACGGAGATGGTGTAGACGAACTGATATATCATAGGCCATCTGACGGTATGTGGCTTTCTCTCAAAATCGATAATTCACTAAATGTTACTGAAACACCGTTGTTCTATTCTAACGCGAGTTTTGTTTCTTTAGGGGACTTTGATGGCGACGGAGTTGTGGAACCTGTCGCATTGGAGAATGGTAACCATCTGTTCTCATATCATTTTGAAGGGATGGCCAACCCCAATACAATCCTACCAACCCCATTCTACAGCTATTGTCCAGGAGATTTTGACGGTGATGGAAAGACTGATTTATTATTGCTCTACCAATCAAATGCTCACCTATATTCATACAATAATGTCACAAACCTTTGGGAACAAAAAGAAACATATCCATTATCTGACACAAATCAGTATTGTCTTCCCGGAGACTTTAACGGAGATGGGCTGTCGGACATTCTCTTCCTTCCAACAAATAGTTCGCAATGGATATTGGCCATCCGAAACGGCAAGAATTCATGGACGCTGAGGCCAATCACAGACCTAATTGGCACCCACCTTACTTCAATGCCCCATGAACCTTTATATCCACCTGTTATTCTTGATATAAATGGCGATGGCAAAAGCGATATAATACAATCTCAAGGAGAAGGAACAATAAAGTACTTGATTTCTAAAGGTTGTTATGACTATGACTACTATACATATTCCGTTGGAAATATTACGCAGACCTCTGGACAACTCATTAAGAAATCATATTTTACGCTGGGTGATTTTGACGGAAACGGCATAGTTGACATTCTTTTCAGTAATCCGAACAACGGTGGGCAGGTGGGGTCAATTAAGTATTTCCACAAGGATAGTTTCCTGGGATATTTTGTAAGTCAAATTACAGATAACGCCGGGAAAAAGATCAAGTTGGAGTACAGCACAATATCACTTATGCCCACTCGCTATTTTGGGACGGGTATGAACTGGATGCCACTGCCATTAGTCAAAAACCTTATCATTTCAAATGGGTTGAATGGATTCGACACCACATGTTTCTACTATGGTGATGCCCAATATGATGCAGCCAAACGCCAATTTATAGGTTTCGCGGAGTTCGGCATGAAGAACAATAGCAATGTGTCTGAGACCTTTTTCTCCCGTGTGCCCAAAGGGACAAACGCGACATTCGCTATGCTGATGCCAGATAGTGTTGTTAATTATGTTACACCTGATCAAGTCAGTGTAGGAGAAAACCGGTATTGGAGTGCAAAATCGCATCTCATTCAGCCTACGGATGATATTCTTGTTTCTAAAACCATCAATGTCAATAGTAGCAAATACCGTACAACGGTTTTTGGCAATGTGTCTTTCTTGCCGTATGTATCTAATTCAACAAACTATGATTATTTGAAAAACACCAAAATCGTTATCTCGACATCACTAAATACAACCCATTGGCGGCCATCCCAACAGAATAAAACATGGTGCTTCATTTCAAACCCATCAGAGCCGACGTCTCGTCTGAACACTAATTATTCGTACACTTCCTATACTCTAACCAATGGTGTGTCTGTTGTCAAGCCAAGTCGAATTACTACGTTACAATATAATAACTCATCAAGTACACTTGCACGGCGTGATACCTTATCGTTTTCTTACTCAATTTACGGATATCCTCAGACAAAAACACAGTCTGACAACAGCGGATTATCCACGACGGAAACTTATACATATAATAGCTACGGTCTCCCGACATCAATTGTAACGTCTCAACGCGGGGATAATAGCCCACGTTCCAAGACGTTCACCTACGACCCTACCTACCGATTTGTCATTCGCACAAGCGACCATGCAGGTAATGTTGCGCAAAAAACGTATGACCCCGCCACGGGACTTTGTCTGTCTGAAACCGACATCAACAATCTTGTTACTCAATTCCAATATGATGGCCTTGGCCGTATGACGTTGGCAACATTCCCCGATGCGACAACTAAGACAATCACATATACAAATGCCTCTGGTGGACTGGGCAATGCTTGTTGCTACACTACCGTAGCCGAGAACGGTAATCCCGAAACCCGTACCTACTATGACTACCTTGGCAGAAAAACCCACACCTATGTTGCTGGTCAAGGTTATATGGATATAGTGTACAACAAGCTTGGACAGGTAATAAAGCAAACCCTGGTGCCTTACACCAATACCTCAACATCGACCTCATCAAAAAAGTGGGAAACTTACAAATACGACATTTTCGGCAGACTTGTAAAAGATTCGTCAAATTATAAAAAGAACACGTATTCTTACAGTGTCGGCAATTCGGGGCATCTTTACCAAGAGAGTGTTGTAGATAATCTTGGAGCCGAGTCGACGAAGTATTACGATGCTGCCGGGCGTGTGGTTAGGATTGAGGATAATGGAGGAGTGGTGTCATACGCTTACGACAGAGCGTCGCATAGTGGTAAAATATACGACCGCACAAGCATCACCACCACAAGCGGAATTACCACTATCCTAACCGACAGTCGTGGCAACCGCCTTTCGCTGACAGACCCCGATGCTGGGGTGACAACCAGCACTTTCGATGCGTGGTGTAATTTATTGTCCCAGACTGACGGCAAAGGCGACATAACAGCGATGACCTACGACAATCAAGGACGAGTTGTCACAAAGACATATTCTTTGAATGGTAGCACAGACGAATATAGGTACACCTACGGAACAGCAGCCCCGTCAAAAGGGAAAGTCACACGTGTATACCATAACAACGCCCTCTATCAAATGCTGAATTATGATGCCGTAGGGCGAATATCGACCGTCACAAAGTACATCGGCGGCAGCCCTTACACACACACCTATACATACAACAGCAATGGGCAACTCTATACCACGCAATATCCGAGTGGCTATGTGCTACGCCATGAATATGATGCCAACGGATGGTTGAAGTATTTGAAAAACCATTCCAACAATGCCGCCATATATACAGTCGATTCCCGTAACACACTCGGGCAGCCGAAACGCTGTTGGTTTGGTAATAACACTGGCGTTGAATACACGTATGACGCATGGGGGCTGCCTACTCAGGTCAAATATGGGTATCGCGAAATTATATGGCCCGTGATTGACCCACTTTCCAACACTACTGAGGGCAATGAAATTCAAGGTGGAGATATAATTGTTCCCATTAATCCTGGTGATGAGCCCATTGTCCCAATTGTCGGGCCTACCTATTATGTAGGTAGCCAGTATTCTACACTCCAATACTCTTACAATGAGAATGGATATGTCACGCGCAAGAAGGACACAAAAACTGGACAGCAGGAAGATTATACCTATGACATTTTAGGCCGCCTGACCTCCGTTGGAATCAACGGGACACAATCGTACAGTTACACATACGAAGATAATGGGAATATCAACAAGAACAGCAAGGTCGGTGGCTACGATTATGTTTACGATGCTGATAAACCTCACGCTGTTGTTGAAGTTATTGACGACAACGGGGTAATTTCCTCCTCGCAGTGCGATGTTACATATAATAGCCGCAACCGCCCAGCGACCATCAGCGAAAACGGGTGGTCATTGGAACTCTCATACGGCAGTGGTCTTCAACGCGAGAAATCCATCTTGAAGAATGGCAATAGCATTGTCAATACTACATATTTTATATCAAAAGACTGCGAACTGGAGTTAAGTTCTTCAAGCTCCCGCTATATTGACTATATTTATGCCGATGGGAGAATAGTAGCGTTGCATGTATACAACATTACTGCCAATACAGACAGCATCTATTATATTCAGACCGACCTACTCGGGAGTTGGGATCGCGTAGTGAATGGCAATAAACAGGTGGTGCAAAGTAGCCATTTTGACCCATGGGGCAACCGCATGAGTGCCTCCGACTGGACTTTGGCGCAGGACGGCCGCAATTTTGCATTCCGTCGCGGATTTACTGGGCATGAACACTACGATCGCTTCGGTATCATCAACATGAACGCCCGTCTCTACGACCCAGTGCTGGGTCGCTTCTTCTCCCCTGACCCACAGGTGCAGAACCCATTCTCCACACAAGGTTTTAACAGGTACTCTTATTGTGGGAATAACCCGGTGATGTATGTGGATGAGGATGGAGAGTTTGCATGGTTTATTCCATTGATTGCTGCTGCAGTTGGTGGTGTGGTGAATGTGGCGGTAAATGCTGTCAATGGGAATTTGTCTGGGTATGACTTTGGGACTACAGTTGGTAAGGGAGCAGCGGCATTCTTTGCAGGGGCAGCCCAAGGTGCAAGTGCTTGTTTTGGACCAGGATGGATGGCCGCTGGCGGAGCGTTGGCTGGCGGAGTGAACTCATGGCTTGGTGGAGGCGATCTCTTGGCGGGTGCAGTAACGGGCGGTTTTGCTTCTGCATTCGGCGGAATGGCAGGGCAGTGGGCCTCGCGTGGCGCTAATGTTTTGATAAACGGATTCAACATAACGTCGCCTGTGTTGAGCGGGGCTGTTGCGGGAGGGACAACCGGGGCCGTCTCAGGCTTTGCGTCAGGGTTTGTATTCTCTGGAATAAGTAGTGATTGGGATCTTCCTGCCATGTTTAATGGAGGATGGACTAGCGCATTGACTGGAGGAATTATGGGAAGTATTGCAGGAGGCACATCTGCCTATGCTTATGCCACGAGACATAATATTAACCCATGGACTGGGACATCTCGAAATAGTGTTATGATAGGAGAAGGCATGGATAGAGTGGATCTGCTGAGTCGTGATATGAATGTGGGCACTATTGATAAAGATTGGCCTCAAGGAATGGAAGCCTATGATCGTTACGGAGGCAAGGCCAATAGAATATTCAACTCTGATGCAATGGATTTCAATTCACAATGGATAGAGATTCAAATGGAGCAAGAGTTGGTTATTTATGATATTGGACCATATAATGGAAGTACTATAACTAGTCCATTTTATAATATGGAAGTGGGTAGAACCATGTGTTACAGTAATATTCAACATGTATACATTATTATTTTAAGAGAACATTTACGAATCGTGGCATACTAGCGACAATAAGTTTTTTATGAATACATCGAACAACGAAAAGACAATTGAAAAACTCACTCTCAACGAAGAAATATTGGTGGGAGTGTTGAGGCACTTCGACTTTCTTCGAGCATATCATTTCAGCATAACTCGATTGAATGTTTTCGGAAGAGATCGCTATCTCGTCTATAGTTCACAACGGAAACAATTGTGCATAAAATGGAGTATTGGATTTGATGTGGAATTACGCACAGGAAGGATGTTAAAGTTTAAATGTGTTGATGTATCCAATCTCGCCAAACAATATGGTATCTTATTGGACACGGGCTACATTTTTGAGAGAATAACAAATTATGCTAATTTTATTAAAAATCATGCTAATGAATTGCTATGTTAAATCACTAGTGTACCCGACCCAGCGGATGTTCGGCTGCGTGCCGCTGGTCTGGATTTGCAATCCATACCCGTTGAGTATAAGGATTTTCAATCCACCAGGCAACAATGTACTGAACCGAAATTGAGCCTGAGGCAATAAAACAACCACATCTTCGTTATCCTACTGATGATGACTAAAAACGGCATACAAGGTGACTATTCTTTCACGGGCAAAGAGCGCGATGGTGAGAAAGAAGGGTCCCGCGGACCTTTCGCCAGCGAGCGAGGCGACGAGCCGAGGAGCGGAATTCCAAATGGCTCTACCTACTCATACACCTATTTCGGTGCAAGATATATGGACCATGAGTTGATGGCGATGTGGCTGAGTATCGACCCGATGGAGGATAAGTACCCAGGGATAAGTCCGTATGCATACTGTGTTTGGAATCCGATGAGGCTAGTGGATCCCAACGGGAGAGATATTTGGGAAATTGACAGAAAAGGGAATGTGGTATGGAAGGAGAAATCTGAAAATACAATCGTATACGCTGTCGATGGTCAAGGCAGGAGAACGGGGGCTACCGTTGACTTGTCAAATGATGATATTCTAAACCGATACTCCTATTGCGGAAACAATCCAGTGATGTATGTGGACGAAGATGGGGAGAGCTTCCTCCTGATAGCCGCCTGCGTTGGAGCTGCCATTGGAATGTATTCTGGTGGTGTGCTAGCGAATAGCGGAGAATGGAAACCTTGGGCGTGGGACTACTCTTCAGGAAGGACTTGGGGATATATGCTAGGTGGAGCTATTGTTGGTGGTCTATCGGGATATGCGGGGGCTGCAATTGCGACATCGGGAATACCTTTTGCAAATACACTATCTTTGGTAACCTCCTCGTATATAAACTCTCTTGGTACGAACTTCTACACAGGGGGAATGACCCCCATATCAATAAGTTTTGGATTTGCATCATATAATGTTACAGACAACGAATGGGGCTGGCTATTCAAATCCGGGAATAAGAAGTATAAAGACGTTTTATACGGACTGGGAGCCATGGCCAATTTAGCAGATTTGGGAACAACTGGAAACCTGTTTTTGAACACAGAAAGAAAAGACATAATTAACCATTCTGCAATTTTGGATGAAAATAATAATTCAATTATCTCCATTGGCCCTGGTAAAGAGTGGATAGAACCAAAAGGATTTATTGACCACTATCTAAATAGATTCCTGGGAGGCAGCGGTGCAACGAATAAATATGAGATAGCAGGTATTAACATGACCATCAAAAACGTAAACACCACAGCAGTCAAGACTTATGGCAGAATTCTTGATTTTCTGACAAGAGAAGGCAATGGCATTTTGCCATATAGTTTTTTATATAGTTCTTGCTCAACTCATACCGGATTGGCGTTAAATCTGGCCGGTATACCAACGTTATTCATACATCCTTATACGGTTCAAGCATCTGTATGGCTATGGAATAATGGTATTACACCAGCACTTATTCACAATTCTTATCTTTTTCAAAATCTGTAAAATGAGAAAAAATGTTCTTTATACTATAATCGGATTGGGTGTTATTGTGTCGTCTCTGACGGAATCATGCTCATCTACTAATCTTCACGAAAACTGTAAGATAATAAAGATTTCAAGGATACATATTTATAATGATAGTACATACTCTGTTCGTGTTTTGTTTAACAATAAGATGACCAAGGAGCAACGAAAGGCTATTTTATCACAAAGATTAACGGAAGATTATCCACAATTAATATTGTGCGATGAGCATATTGGGAAAAGATATAACGAATATTGGTACACACTGAAAGCACGAGACACATCAACAATTCAGATTTTACACAATTGCATAGCAGATACTGTGAATTACCTCAAGACTCCCGACGATATTGTGAACTGCCTTGCTGAGGTTGGGACAGATGATATTCCCGTTTTGAATGAGTGCGAAAGCAAGTGTCTGAATTATTTATTTCAAAAGGAAAGAGGATTGTTTGATTTTTCTGAAAAAAAAGCAGCATTCTTTAGGGGAAGTGGAGGGAGAATATGTACATCAAAAGAATGGTATTTTAACCAAAAAAAAATGGAGGTCAGATTCTATGGTGAAATATCTACGGAAAGCCCTGCTGTACAATTGGTGTTTTTCAGTGAAGAGGAGGCTAAAAAAATAGGGTATGATGTTGTTATTTTTCTTGATAGCAAGAGGTACATTAAAAAAAAGGATGCAATTGCTCGACTGAAAACAATGAATAAACCCAATTGTCGAACCAAACATTTAAACCCATGAAAATCATTCAACCCAGCCCTTGTGCAGCAAGAACATAGTTCGCCGGAAGCCATGTTGATTATAATACCTATAATCCGAGTATTATCCAGGCTAGTTGGTATGATTATCTAGGGGTCCTCGGAGGTCTTACGGGAATTTTAATAGATGGACTATCATTGGCAATCTACTATAACAATAACTATTAATAATAAATTTATGAGATCTAAATATTTTCAACAACTAATAAGACAATTAGGTATTTATGCAAGTCCATACTTACTTCGACTAAAATGATATAACAATCTCTTATGAAAAAAACATAATTTTGCTTGCCATAATAGTATCTACTTTAGGGTGTTCTCGGGTTATTTCAAATCCGCAACCTTTCCATGAGCGAGGAATCATTCCGATCATCACAACTTTCGATTCCTGTTGATTTGGTCGACGGAATGAACAATCTTCCGACCTATCGGATGTTCCATGCCGTGCCTTTGGCTCCGACCCTGCGGATGTTCGTCTACGTGCCGCTGGTCTGGATTTGCAATCCAGACCCGTTGAGTATAAGGATTTTCAATCCTTAAAAGCAATGAACTGAACCGAAATAGCGCCGGAGGCAATAAAACAGCCACATCTTCGTTATCCTACTGATGATGACTAAAAACGGCATACAAGACAACTGCTCTTTCACGGGCAACGAGCGCGATGGTGAGAAAGAAGGGTCCCGCGGACCTTTCGCCAGCGAGCGAGGCGACGAGCCGAGGAGCGGAATTCCAAATGGCTCTACCTACTCATACACCTATTTCGGAGCGAGGTACATGGATCATGAGTTAATGGCCATGTGGCTGAGTGTCGACCCGCTGGCGGATAAATATCCGAGTATCTCGCCGTATGCCTACTGTGCTTGGAATCCGGTGAAGTTGGTGGATCCTGATGGGAGAGAAATATTGGGAGAAGATGGTTATCATCCAGTTACCCCGTCTGAGGACGATAAGAGTTTTTTTAACAAGTGCGTCCTTAATATAATTGTTGGAAATACTACTGTACCCCAAACAAGTAGTATCTATCCTAATTCCACAGATAATATTGGTGCCGTTTTCTTTTCTTCTACAGGGGATATACTTTCAACTATGAGTATGCGTTCCATCGAAAGAGTTGTAAACAATCGACATAAGGCCATAGATAAACATTGGAACCAAATAATAAAGAGACCATGAAAAAGTTTTTCCTTATAACCATGTTGTTCATGGTGATTTCTTCGTCAAGTGTTTTATGCCAACATACGGTCCCGTATCATGCGGGTGTGTATAATTGGGAAAAAAATATTGAGAGAATAGCTTCTAGACTACAAAGAACAGAAAATTTATTTCTAAAGAAAGAGATTCTGTATAATGGCAGTATTATACCTGTAGCCTATGGGGATTTTTCTTACATGGGAGACGATAGTAATACTATTACCATACCATTCTTGTATACATACGGGAGAATCACTATTGCCAAAGATGCGTTTGAAAAGATGATGACAATGCCTAATTCAACAAAGGTGGATGTTCTTGTTTCATTTACACCAATTAAGATATCATCATTTAAACAATATGTAGATGGGCCTAGCACAATAACGTTTACCCTAATCAAAATGGCTCTAAATGGTATGTACCAATGTGGAAATTTTACGTATCTGGATAGTTACTGGGCTATAACCACAATGAAAGATTGTTATACGGTCTTTTATTTTGATCAAACATTAATGGGACGATACAATTATATTCCATACGAGAATCCTAAGCGTAAACAATATTATAAAAGATTGCTCAAATTGTATGGAGAACAATACCTAGAAGGTTCTCCATTGCTAGATTACTTTTTACCTTAACCAGACCCGGCGGATGCTCCATGCCGTGTCGATGCCCGACCCCGCGGATGTTCGTTCCGACCCACCCGACCCAGCAGATGTTCGGCTACGTGCCGTTGGCCTGGATTTGCAATCCAGACCCATTGAGTATAAGGATTTTCAATCCGGAAAAGCAATGAACTGAACCGTAATAGCGCGTGTGGCAATAAAACAGCCACATCTTCGTTATCCTACTGATGATGACTAAAAACGGCATACAAGACAACTGCTCTTTCACGGGCAAAGAGCGCGATGGTGAGACAGGCTACGGCTATTTCGGTGCAAGGTATATGGACCATGAGTTGATGGCGATGTGGCTGAGCGTCGACCCGTTAGCGGACAAGTATCCGTCCATTAGTCCGTATGCTTATTGTGCTTGGAATCCTGTTGAACTGGTGGATCCTAAGGGAGAAGAGTTACAAGTGCCGCCGAGAGCTACAAGACCCATGCCTTCTAGAGTGGGATATATGGCAGAGCATGATAAGATTAAAAATTTAGACTATTTTAATTTTTGATTTTGAAAAAGATATTTGATTATGAAAAGAATTAGATTTATAGTTCTTGTTATTACGCTTTGTGGCGTAACTGGTTGTAAAGTAAGTAAACCGATAAATGCTTTACTTTTGGAATCTCAAAATAATTGTCTTGAATATAATCAAACATGTTTGGCAGAAATATTTGAGGCGTATCAGATTGCTCGATGCAACAATAATATTAGTCAAACAATAGATTCGATAATGATGTCTATTTCCCATGAAAAAGAACAAGATACAATATTTATCTTGGAAAGTTGTAATCCCCCGATATATTCATATTATGCAATTATTTGGAATAAGGACAACGTATATACACTATCAGGTTCGGGACACGTAGAAAAAGGAGTTCGCGATGAAGATAATTTAAAACTAATGAAATTAATAGAAAAATGGGACAATGATGATATTATTTCAAAAAGCCATGAGCAACCATTAAAATATTATGGTGATTGGATACAATCATGTATTGCTAGCCGGATTGTGATGAGACAAGCAAAATACGAGGTCGCTGAAAGCATTTTCTTTTCCGACATTGATTGGGGAAGCACCGATGTTCCGTTTTTGATAGAGTAAAGGAAGTAATATGTTTACCCGGCCCCGCGGATGTTCGGTGCCGTGCCGTTGGTCTGGATTTGCAATCCAGACCCGTTGAGTATAAGGATTTTCAATCCGCAAAAGCAATGAACTGAACCGAAATAGCGCGTGTGGCAATAAAACAGCCACGTCTTCGTTATCCTACTGATGATGACTAAAAACGGCATACAAGACAACTGCTCTTTCACGGGCAAAGAACGCGACGAGGAGACAGGCTACGGCTATTTCGGTGCAAGGTATATGGACCATGAGCTGATGACCATGTGGCTGAGCGTTGACCCGCTGGCCTACAAGTACCCCAATATCTCCCCTTATGCTTACTGTGCTTGGAATCCGATGAGGCTAGTGGATCCCAACGGGAGAGATATTTGGGAAATTGACAGAAAAGGGAATGTGGTATGGAAGGAGAAATCTGAAAATACAATCGTATACGCTGTCGATGGTCAAGGCAGGAGAACGGGGGCTACCGTTGACTTGTCAAATGATGATATTATAAATCAATTGAAAGGTCACGCGAAAAAATGCCAGAGATTAGATGCTCAAGGCACACCGATTAAGACAGGTAAATTACAAGCTGCGATCTCGACAAACAAAAAAGATATTGTTAAGTTATTTGTGTTTGCTTCTAAATACACTGATGTGGAATGGGGTATTTATTCATTCAAAAAAGCTAATTCTTCCCAATATGGTATTACAACATTCCAGTATGATGACGAAACACCATCGCCTTTCCGGTTTGCACAAATAAAGGTGTTTGAAGATGTAACTAAATGGAGGGTTTCAACGATGATTCACTCCCATCCTAATCCGAAAACAAAGGAAGAAGAGGTGCTATCATTGTTTGGCGACAAGAGTACTGCCCAAAGTACATCATATAACTATTATACATATATGTCTCATTCGGGGAATTTATACTGGATAAATAAAAAAGGATTTCATTCGAATAAGGGTACTTATACTAGTTATGAGTCTCTAATGAAAATATTCAAGTAATGAAAAAAAGTCTTATTATGTTCTTCCTATTATCGTCCATCTTTTCCATTTATTCATGCAAAGATGATTCAGGAAAAATAGACGAAGAAGTTCTGGTTGTTATAGAGGAATTTATAGCATCAAATGATTTTTCTGGCTATTTCTGTGTTGGAGACAATGTTTGTGAGACCTTTGAAACATGTTTGTCTGCTACACTTTTTGATATTGACACGAATCATTATATGACATTAATAATAAGTAGGTTTCCATGTGATGCGTTTATTGGAACACCTTATTATCATCTGAACCGAATGCCTCCAATGTACTACAGAGTTGGGGATAAGGACTTATTTGTTTATTCCCATACAACTGATAGTGTAAATGTCCTATTCCCACAGAGTGTGTATTCAAGGAAGACCGCACTGGAAAAAGAAAAAGCATATTTTCTCATTGAAGATATCGATGATAGACTGATGATTCAAACTTACAAGTATCATCATCGTGATAAGAAATTATGGATAGAAAAAGACAGCACCTTCAACCTTTATCAATGGCTTTGTCCAGAATGAGAGAGAGATAGTCTTGGGATCAATAAGAATCCGACCCCGCGGATGTTTGACACCGTGCCGTTGGTCTAGTTTCTGTTCTGGCGGATGTTCGGGACCTTTAACCCAGTGAATGACCCTACCTATAGAATGTCCCATGCCGTTGGGGGTGCCTCAAAAGTCAAGGACACCCCTGTTTCATTTAACCAGTAGTTTGATGTTTGGTTCATTTAAGTAATTCTCATTAGAGAATGATTACTTATGAGACACCCACCATCCCATTACCTCGAAAAAAGGGGGCCGCCGGACCGAAAAAAAACGCGTTGATAATAGATTGGATATTGCAATTTTAACGACGTATTTATATTATGTTTGTATTATATTTTATTTATCAAACATAATACAACTATTGTACAAACATAATATAACTTCTATCATTTTCAATGCAAAATTTGAGATAGGAGACAATGATTTTTAGCTGTCGGAGTCGGGGAAGAGAGGGCCTTTTCTCACTCCACCAGGAACACCATCACCATGAAGCCTAGGAGAAGTGCGTAGGTGGTCAGTTTCTGATAGCTGCGGGCGTGGGTTTCGGGGGTCATTTCAACGCATCCGATGCTTAGTTCTTCGGCATTGAAGCCGACACTGGTGCCATGCCTGCGGGCAGCTTGTGGATAGTCACAGCCATGACGAAGAGCAGGATGCGGTTGACGGAGGAACTGTTGTTGCGACGTTCCTCCATGTCGAGACCTGTGATGTTGTGCCGGGAAGGCGTAAGGAGGTCGAGGAGTTTGAGGCTGGAGTTCCGTGCTATCGGATGCTCCATGCCGTGCCGTGGGTCCGGATTTGCAAGCCAGACCATTTGAGTATATGGATTTGCAAGCCGCAACGCCCCCTGCTCTAGGCTTTTCGAAAACCTAGCTTTCTCCGTTTCGCTATCTAAGACCTCCAGCGGAGGCCTTCTTCTATTATTCTTTTTTCTATCGGTAAAACTACTTTTTCAAAAAAAACATGTATCTTTGCAAATTCATTATGCTGTTCAATTCGATAGAATTCATTATCTTTCTGCCAATAACGTTCATCATCTATTGGCTCCTGCGGCGGCAGTTGCGCTGGCAGAATGCCTTCGTTGTGGCAGCATCCTATCTTTTTTACGGCTGGTGGGACTGGCGGTTTCTACTCCTGATTGCATTCACCTCGTTGTGCAGTTTCTTCTCCGGTTTGGTCATCGGCAACAGCAACCGCACACCCAAGCTCCGCCGATGGGCCCTGTGGGGCAACATAGTAATCAACCTGCTCATCCTCTGTCTTTTCAAATACTACGACTTCTTTGCTCAGTCGTTTGCCGATGCATTCCTCCACGGCCATGCCGACGGCCTTTTGCTGCACCTCGTCCTGCCTGTGGGCATCTCGTTCTACACCTTCCAGGCCCTCAGCTACAGCATCGATGTCCACCGGGGCAGTCTGCCACCGTCGCGCAATGTGGTGGCCTTTCTGGCCTATGTCAGCTTCTTCCCGCAGCTGGTTGCCGGCCCCATCGAGCGGGCCACCAGCCTGCTGCCGCAGTTTGAGCGGCGGCGTTATTTCGATTATGGCGTTGCCGTGGACGGCCTGCGCCAGATGCTGTGGGGGTTCTTTAAGAAAATGGTCATTGCAGACAGCTGCGCCCTTTATGTGGACGAAATCTTTGCCCATCCCGACTGGTACAACGGGGCCACGCTGCTCCTTGCCGCCGTGCTGTTCACATTGCAAATCTACGGCGACTTCTCCGGCTACAGCGACATTGCCATTGGTTGCGCCAAACTCTTCGGCATCCGGCTCCGCCGCAATTTCAACGTGCCATATTTCAGCCGCGACATAGCCGAGTTCTGGCGTCGATGGCACATCTCACTGACCACCTGGTTCAGAGACTACATTTACATCCCCATGGGCGGCAGCCGTGTGGCCCAATGGCGTGTGGTGCTAAACACCTTTGTCATCTTCCTCGTCAGTGGCCTCTGGCATGGGGCCAACTGGACCTTCGTGGCCTGGGGAGCCTATCATGCCATCCTTTTCTTGCCGCTCATCCTGCTGGGCCGCAACCGCCGCCACACCGATGTGGTTGCAGCAGGCCGCCTGCTGCCCACTTTCGGCGAGTTGGGCCAGATGCTCCTCACCTTCTTCCTGGCAGCCATGGGATGGGTACTCTTCCGTGCCGACAGCATCCAGCATGCTTTTCAATACTATGGGCACATGTTCTCCCACCTCTTCGATGGCACGCCCAACATCACGGCCCCCATCGACGCTTGGGTGATTGCCGTTTCGGTGGCCATCCTCCTTGTGGTGGAATGGTGCAACCGCTGCCAGTCCCACGAATTCGCCCGCCAGCCCCGTAGCCGCTGGCTCCGTTGGGCGGGTTATGTGGTACTCCTCTTTTTCATTGGTGCCTTCATGGTCACCCACGAGATGCCTTTTATCTATTTTCAATTCTAAGCCCCATGAAAAAGTTTCTCCGCCGACTCTCGTTGTTCCTTTTCGTAGCCCTCATAGGCTACGTGCTACTGATATGGGTCTTGGGCGACCGGGGTTGGGTGCGCGCTGCGGCCATACGTATGGGCGACGAAGGCCACCTGAACAGCCGTGTGAAGGACATACGCAACTACCACGATGTCGACATCCTTTTCCTAGGTTCGTCGCATTGCTACCGCACCTTCGACACCCGTTTCTATGCCGCAGCCGGCTATTCCTGCTTCAACCTGGGTTCCTCCAACCAAACGCCTATCCAGACATACGTCCTCCTGAGCCAATATCTCGACAGCCTCAAACCCAAACAGGTCATCTTTGAGGTTCACCCCGACATAATGCGCAACGACGGTGTAGAGAGTGCTGTCAACCTGCTCTGCAACACCCCTCTCACCTGGCAGGCCACCCGCATGGCCTTCTCTCTTCACAACATGAAGGTGCTCAACACATGGCTCTATGCCGTATACAATCAGAAGATACAACACCGGCTAGAACGATTCCAAGAGGACACCCTCATCCGCCACTACCGCTACATACCCGGAGGCTACTGCGAGGTGGACACCAACGAGTTTGTCCGCAAACGCTATCCACGCACCACACTCACCATAGCCCCCCGGCAGCTCGAGGCCTTGAAACAATGTCTCCAACTCCTACGCGACCGCAACATTCCATACCTCCTCGTCGAAATACAGGATGCCTATCAGCTGCGCAAGACATTTACCAACCATGCGTGGTTCGAGGAACAGATGAGTGCCCTTGGCCCATACCACTACGAGATACTGCCCATGGTGGACAGCATACACTTTTTCAACAGCAACCACCTCGACAAACCCGGCATCCAAATGTATAACCGCCACCTCCTAGACTATCTTACTTCCGACTCCACCACATTTTCCCTTTCTCATTAAAAAACAGCAATCATCATGAAACTCCTCGGTCTTATGTCCGGCACCTCACTCGACGGACTCGACATTGCCTACTGCGACATCAACGGCGCCCAGTTCGAACTGCTGGCCGCCGAAACCTACCCCTACGACGACCAGTGGCTCCAGTGGCTCTCCACTCTTGAGCACGCCACCGCCTACGAATATGCCCTCGTCAATGTAGAGCTAGGACATTATTTTGGCAAGATGGTCAACCAATTCCGCCAGGACCACCCCGGACCCATCGATGCCATTGCCTCACACGGCCACACCATATTCCACCAACCCAACCTAGGGCTCACCACCCAGATTGGCGACGGCGATGCCATTGCCGCCGAAACCGGACTGCCTGTAGTGTTCAATTTTCGCAACCTCGACGTAGCCCTCGGAGGGCAAGGGGCTCCCCTGGTGCCCATCGGCGACAGACTCCTCTTTGGTCGTTACGATGCCTGCCTCAACCTCGGCGGCATCGCCAACATTTCGTACGAAGTAACAGACCCCAATGCCTCCGCACACACCAAAGGCGACTTCATGCCGAAACCACCTTTTCGCGAAGCTTACGATATCTGCCCTTGCAACATGGCCCTCAACCATCTGTCCCGACTAGTAGGCAAAGCCTACGACGTCGACGGACTCCTGGCACGGAAGGGAAACATAATAGAACGGATACTCAACCAGATGGATGCCCTCGACTACTACCGCCAACCGCTGCCCAAGACGCTGGGCAAAGAATGGTTTGTAGCCAACTTTTTACCTATGCTCTACGCCGAAGGGATTGAAGTCAAAGACCTCCTCTGCACCACCGTCGAACACATAGCCCGCCAAGTATCCAACGCCATCAAAGGACGCGGACTCAGCACGATGCTGGTTACCGGCGGCGGTGCAAAAAACAAATACCTCATCGCCCGACTGCAAGCACAGATTCCCAGCTGCAAGATAACCGTCCCGCCAGACAACATCATAGATTACAAAGAGGCCATCATCTTCGCCCTCTTGGGCTACCTGCGCCTCAACGGCCGCACCAACTGCCTCCGTTCTGTAACGGGTGCCCACTTTGACACTTGCGGCGGCAACATTGCCGGTCTGCCCAAGGTTAAAGAATAGCACCCGATCGCCAACGCTCAGGAAGAATGGTCTACTAACGTAAGTGGGATATCTTCACTGCCCCGGTCTTTCATATATGTGCCAGCAGAAGGGCTTAGGGGCGGGTGGCTAACGTGAGGGGGGAGCCATGAGGTCGGCGGCCATGCCGTCGGCCTGCAGCAGACCTGCCGGGGTGGGGCGAAAATGGGTGGGGGTTTCCTGGATGAGTCCTGCCGCCACGAAACGGGCAATGGCACGCGAAAGATGGTCGAGAAAGGGGGGCTCCACACGCTCTCTGGCTATGCCCTCTACGGTGCGCAAGGAGGTCATGACCAGCTCGTTGTAGGCATCGGTGGGGGTAAGGAGTTCCTCCTCATGGGGCGGGTTGCCCACCGCGGCAACGTACTGGCCGACATCGGCCACATTCCAACGGCGGCAGCAGCCACTGAAGGAGTGGGCAGCAGCCCCCACGCCCAGATAGGGCGTGCGGTCCCAGTAGCGGCTGTTGTGGCGCGAGCGGCAGCCTGGGCGGCAGAAGTTGGATATTTCGTATTGCTCAAACCCTGCTTGCGAGGCCCATTGGAGCAGGGCCTGATAGTGCGCCAGCACCGTCTCCTCGTCGGCAGGGAGCAGGCGTCCCTGGGCCACTTGTCGATGCAGGATGGTGCCCTCCTCAACGGTGAGGGCGTATGCCGAAAGGTGGCTGACGGGCAGGGCAGAGAGCTGGGCTAGGTTGGCCTGCCAGCGGGCGAGGGTTTGGCCGGGGAGGCCATAGATGAGGTCGAGGCTGATGTTGCCGAAGCCTGCCTCGGCAGCGGCCTGCACGGCCTGGAGCGACTGCTGGGCGCTGTGGCGGCGGTTGAGCAGGTGCAGGTCGTCGTCGAAGAAGGACTGCACCCCGATGCTGAGACGGTTGAAGAAATGCATCCCGATGAGTCCTTGAAGAAAGACCGGAGTGAGGTCCTCGGGGTTGGCCTCAAGGGTGACCTCTTGCAGCTGCGAGAGGTCGAAACAGCGGGCAATGGTATCCACCAGCTGACGCAGCTGGTCGAGGGAGAGGAGCGACGGAGTGCCGCCACCGAAATAGACGGTACGCAGGGGATGGGGCTGCTCGGCACGGCGCAGTTCCAACTCGCGGCAGAGAGCATCGACATAGGGCTGCTTGCTGCCAGAGGTGACGGCAGAGTAGAAGGCGCAGTAGGTGCACTTGCGGTGGCAGAAGGGTATGTGCAGGTAGAGCACGGCAGAGACTACTGGAGGGAGGTGTTGAGCAACTGGTCGGCAGCCTGATAGGCACTGATTTTGTTCTCCAAAATCAACTGGCTCATTTGCTCCAGGCGGGCATCCATGCCGGGGGCGTTGTAGAAGCGGTCGCGCAAGCCGTTGTCGATGGTCTCGTTGAGTATGCGCAGGTTTTGCGCCTGACGTTTCTTGTAGAAATAGCCGTTGGCCTTGGTAAAGGTGACATAGTCCATCACGTTGTTCCACAATTCGGTAAGGCCCTCCTTGGTATAGGCCGAGCAGGTGGTGACCTTGACCTCGTAGCCCGACTCGGGCTTGGGGAAGAGGTGCAAGGCGTTGCGGTATTGCGTAGCGGAGAGGTCTGCGCGTACGGGGTCGAGGTCGCTCTTGTTGATGGAAATCATGTCGGCCATCTCCATGATGCCGCGCTTGATGCCCTGGAGTTCGTCGCCCTGATTCATCAGTTGCAGCAGCAAGAAGAAGTCAACCATGGAGTGCGCCGCCACCTCGCTCTGTCCCACACCCACGGTCTCAACGATGACCACGTCGAAGCCGGCAGCCTCACAGAGGATGATAATCTCGCGGGTCTTGCGAGCCACGCCCCCCAACGAACCTGCCGAGGGGCTGGGACGGATAAAGGCATTGGGGTCCACGCTGAGTTCCTCCATGCGGGTCTTGTCGCCAAGGATACTGCCGTGGCTGCGCTCGCTACTGGGGTCGATAGCCAGCACCGCAACCTTGTGGTTGTGACTGGTGAGATATTTTCCTAACGACTCTATTGTGGTGCTCTTGCCAGCACCGGGAACACCCGTAATGCCCAGTCGGACCGACTTGCCCGAATACGGCAGACAGCGTTCGATGACCTCCTGTGCTTTTTTCTGATGGGCATAAAGAGAGCTCTCCACCAGTGTGATGGCACGGCTCAGCAGCATGCGGTCGCCATGCAACACCCCCGACACCAGCTCCTCTACGGTAGGTTCGGTACGTTTCTTGGCGCGGAGTTTCTCCAACAAGGCAAGATTCACAGTTTCAGCAGGTTTCTGTCCTTCGGCCACACTCAAGGCTGATTCATAGTCGAAATTGCTGTATAATTTAGGGTCTTCTTCACTCATTTTATAGATTTTTTGTTACTATTTGCAGTAACGTAAAAAATTCATTTATAGTATAGATAAAAAATATTTTTGAAAAAAATTTTGTCATGTCGCAAAAAGTTCGTACTTTTGCAACCGCTTTTGAGAAATGAAGCACCCTCGAATGGCGGGATAGCTCAGCTGGTTAGAGCGCTGGATTCATAACCCGGAGGTCATCAGTTCAAGTCTGATTCCCGCTACAAAAACAAAAAAAAACCTCAGCATCAGTGTTGAGGTTTTTTGTTTTTTACGCCCTCGATGGAAAAAAAATTTTTCGTCCTGTAACAAATCGCCGCCTCCGTACGACTAATCCAAACAGAAAACGCAAAAAAATGTCCGAAAAAGAGAAGCAGAAACGATTCGACCAGCTGATGCTCCGCCACAAGGGGCTGATAGTGAAGGTGTGCCAGACCTACTGCCACCGCGATGTCGAGTTGGCACGCGACCTCTACCAGGACATTGCCATAGAGATATGGACCCACATGGACAGCTTTAGGCAAGAAAGTGCTGAAAGTACATGGCTCTGGCGTATAGCGGTGAATACGGCTATAGACCAACTGAGGAAGAAGGAGCGCAGGCCCGACCTTGTATTGCACGCTGAACTACCAGAGACTGCCACCGAAGAAAAGTCCCGAAGGGTGGACGACCTATATGAGGCCATCGCCCATCTGAAGGCTGAAGATCAGATGCTGGTGAATGCACGTCTGGAGGACAGAAGCTACCACGACATAGCAGACTTGACCGGCGAAAGCGAGGTAACGTTGCGGGTGAGATATAACAGAATAGTAAAACAACTAAAGCAAAAGTTGAAAGGGAAATAAGTCATGCAGGAAGACAACTTTTTGAACCAATACCGCTCGGAGTGGCAGCAAGACAACAAGGAGATGGAGCAGGCACTGGCCGACATCACCTTGGAGCAACTGCACGAAAGCATCGCACAACACGAAGCGGAACGTCACCGCCGCCGCTGGCTGTGGCCGACGGTGAGTGCTGCCGCCTGCCTGGCACTCTTGGTCACTGTAGGCATCGGCATAACAAAGCCTACCGCAACGGCAGACCGCCAACCTATTCTGGCCCAGAACACGACCCCGAGAAAGCCTGTCACCCTCACGGCCGACGCAGCGGACGCTACCACTGCCAGACAGGAAAGCCACCCCAGTACACCCCACATCTTGTACCTAACTCAAACCAGAGAAGACATAGCAGAAGCTATCAAAAGCGAAGCCGACCTACCTGTCTCGGAGGAGCCTTCCACCGAAGCAGTATTAAAGGATGCCATAGAGGAGAAGAAGCCGTCCACAACAGCACCACTCCCAAGCAACACAATAGAGACCCACCGGCTAGTAGCCTATGGGGAGAACACCTCGAACCTTGCTGAAACAGAGACGCAACTGCTGGTCAACATAGTGCCGCCTCCGCGCAACAGCTTCCATGAAGCCGTCATAGAGCCGCTGTTGGCCTTGGTCACCCAAGACTTAGAAGACTATTGATAATAACATGATACTAACTTAAAAAACACAACAACATGAAAAAGATTTTTGCAACTCTGATGGCGGCCCTGATGCTGACCGCCGCTGCCTGCAACAAAAACGAAGAGAACGACACCACAGTGAAACTGGCCTGCACCCAATGGGTGGGCGTGATTGAAAACAACCCCGAGGAGCTGCACTACGCCGGTGGCGTGCTGATTACCCGAGCCGAGTACACCCTGACTTTCACCGACGAACAGAACGGCACTTTTGCCTACGACATGACCACCCTCGTTGACGGAGAGGAATATGACGACCAAGACACCACCTCCATCACCTACACCTTCGATGGCAAGGAGAACGGGGTGCTGATGGTGGAAGAAGCACCGATGCCCTTCAGCTACAACCCCGCGGACAAAACCATTGTTATCCCATTAGAAGGAGAGGGCGATACGGAGCTGAACGCCGACAAGATAGTGCTGCACCGTCGCTAGTTCCTCACACCATGGCCAACTTATAAAGAAACAACTGCATTATGAAACGTTTAACCCTAATAGTGTTCTTGCTGGCCGCCACGACGGTGGCGGCCCAGGAGCCCCAAATAATGATTCAGCACCTGGAGATAAACCCTGAGAAGGCATTGGGTATCAGCGTGACAGGCGAGTACACCACAGTATACATTATCCAAGACACCACGGACTATGTGGCCATTATAAACCCCTACTGGAGCGACACATCGCAGATTTCGCAGCCTATTTTTAAATATCAGGCAGACCAAGTCCGCATGTGGGACAATCTTATAGTAGCCGGGTATGGCGCATTCACCCTCATCGAAATACACCTAAGAACAGAAAAACTATTTATACACAATAGGCTTTACAACCGTGTAGTTCTCCGTTCATCAAAAGGGTATGGCCACAAACTGAAATACAAATTCCTACACTTGCAAACCGATGACTACAGCATGGTGGACATAGAGTCGCCGATAGAGGCTGAAGACATAAGGATGATAGCCGAGAAGAACTCCATCATCTACTACGACACCTACACAGCCGACAACTACTCGGAGAACACCAAGGACAACGCCATCATCTACGGCGGGATACGCAACGGCGAGTCGCAAGCCAACAAACACAACCTCCTAACCTACAAAACCGACGGCTATAAGCCATTCGAGCCCAAGCAAATCCGCTATCGCCCTGCCCAACGCATACACCTGCGGCTGTCGACAGCCTTACTGAATGGTGGCCGCACAGCCACTTCGGGCCTTGGATGGAAAGAGGAAACATACCCTGAATCGCACATTGCCTACCCATCCATGAAGACCACCCTAGGTAGCCACCAAGTGGAGCTGGGCTATGACGTCATCTGCCGCAAACACTTTGCCATTGGGATAGGGGTAGGCTACTCCTACAGCCACTACCGATTCAAAGACCCCTATGTGGGCTACATCGTTTCAGACTGGAATGAATATACCCATCAAGCCGACAACATATACCTTACACCTAGAAATCCCCCATACGGAGGCGGCGACTCACTCAACAACTGGAGTACCCATATCACCACCAACTACATCACCTTCCCCATCTCCCTTACCTACTATGCCGACCGCAAACACCACAAAGGATTCCACGTGAGTGTGGCTGTGGTTCCTGGCTTTGGCCTGGGGCAGGGCAAGCTGAATAGCCGCTATTGCCAATGGGACGAAAACCCTGAGACAAATAGTGCCACAGGAATGATAATCAACGACAAGCATCTCAATTATGGAGAAATAGGCCTATTCTCAACAGTGGACTACCGTATAACCGTAGGCTGGTCGCGTTGGAGTGTGATGTTGCAGTTGCCAGACCCTTCAGGCTTCAGCTTTTCGTTTGCGGCCCAAAGCTTGATACCTTTCTATCCATTCCGCTTGGGGTTAATGCTGGATTTATAATTTTTGATTTTTCTACTCTTAAATGATAATTGATATGAAAAAAGCATTCATCATAGCCACGCTGCTGCTGAGCCTTGCCTGCCAAGGGCAGGAGAAACCCGACTTCTGGTACCGCCCATTCTGGCACAACTTCACCCTAGGGGCCGAATTTGCCCACACCGTGGTCCGCAACTACGAATACCCTAGCGGCATCTTCCGCAACCACCCCAACAACTCGGCCAATCTGGTGGTAACATACGACATAAACCGCACATGGACAGTTAGTGCCTACCTGGGCTACTGCGGTTCTCATGGCAGATTAGAGTATTGGGATCAGACGATATACACCCCCGAATGGGGTGAATCATCGATAAAGACATTGGAGAACTATCCGGCATTTGCTTTGGGACTGGAAGGGACGCTGCATCTGCTTCCGCTGCTTTACCACGAAGCAACGCCGTTCGACGTGACACTGAACGCCCGAGTGGCCAAAAACCCACAGGATTTGGACTTGGGAGTAGGCATAGGATTGGGCTACACCCTGCCAATGGGCATTACCCTTTACGGCAAAGCCTATTACGGCTCGTTCAGTTTTCCCATTGGGATGCAGGAATATGGACTGAACCCTCATGTGGTGGTAGGGGTCCACTATAGGTTGTAGCCCTTTCGGCCTCGCTGACACCGAGGACTGAAAGAAATCACTATTATTAATGATACGACGAATAAAAAAAAAGTAGTATTTTTGCAACTTCAAAAATGAAGTTGGCAAATGAAGAAGAATCGTATCATACGTCTTATACCGCTCACTGTCATGGCACTAACAATCATTGCCATGGCAGTGGGTACTTTTATTGAAAAAGCTGAAGGACCTGTAGTAGCCGCCGACAAAGTGTATCACACCCTATGGTTTGCCCTGTTGTGGGCCCTGTTTTTTGTCGCCTCGGCTGTGGTGATAGCCCAGGCAAAGCTCATCCGCCGACCGCTCACCTTCGGCATCCATCTGGCCTTTGGCCTCATCCTAATAGGGGCCCTGCTGACCACCCTCACGGGACAAAAACACCGTCTGGAACTTGCACCCGGAGAGACCAACAGTGAGCTGCCGTTCAGCATAACACTGGAGGAATTTGAAATTGTGCATCACTCCGGTACTCAAGCCCCACAAAACTTCGTCAGCCACCTGACCATAGGCGACGCAACAGGCGGACAGACCCCAATGGACGTGAGCATGAACCATATAGGCCGTTACCATGGTTACCGACTGTATATGACCGGCTATGACGAGGGAGGCAGCGGGGCAGTGGTCCTCACCGCCACCCACGACCCCTGGGGCATCGGCGTTACGTATACCGGCTATATTTTACTGCTGCTCAGTTTTATCGGCTTCTTCTTCGAGAAAGACAGCCGTTTCCGCCAGTTGCTAAAAAGTCCGCTGCTGAAACAGGGCACTGCCCTGGTGCTGCTGTTGCTGGTGGCTTGCGGCGGGGCCAGGGCGAAGGAGAGCCTGCCCCCCACCCTCTCGCGCCAGAGTGCAGACCTACTCGGACACAGCTATGTGCTGTATCAGGACCGCGTGTGTCCCTTGCAGACACTGGCACGCGATGTGAGCACCAAGCTCTACGGCAACCCCTCCTACCACGGACTGACAGCAGAGCAGGTGCTGAGCGGCTGGATGTTCTTTCCGGCACAGTGGATGGAAGTGCCCACCAAGGTGGGTAAGCACTTGCAGGAGCAACAAGAATTGCAAATGATGCTGATGTCGGGGACGCTGTATAAGATATATCCCGTGCGCGACTCGGCAGGGGCATTGGCGTGGTATTCACCCGGCGACCACCTGCCCATGACTATCGGTGAGGAGGAGTTCATTTTTATTCGGCAACACCTTCGTTATTGTACAGAACTGGCTTTCAATAGTGATTTTGCGACCCTCGACACCGTGCTGAACAAACTCACGCGCTATCAGGAGAAACGGCTCGGAGCAGAGTTGCCCTCGGCAGCCCGCATGGGAGCCGAGCGAGCATGGAACCGCCTGTCGCGAACCAAGCCCGTGGCCATGGCCTGCACCACGCTGGGACTGCTGTTCTTTGCCTACATGGTCTACTGCCTGGGAGCACAAAGGCGTCCTCGCCGCTGGACTACCCTGGCCGGGACTATCATTACAGTAGGCCTGAGTCTATACCTGTTGTTGCTCTTCGTGCTGCGTTGGGTGGCACAAGGGTTTATCCCCCTTACCAACGGATACGAGACGATGTGTTTCTTGGCCCTCTGCCTGGCCGTGCTGGCATGGGCAGCACAGCGTAAGATTTCGCTTTCGCTGCCCTGCGGAATGTTGATGGCCGGATTGGCACTGATGGTGGCCATGATGAGCGGCAGCAATCCCGCCATGACACAGATGGCCCCAGTGCTGGACTCGCCGCTGCTGTGCATACACGTGGCGGTCATCATGCTCTCCTATACCCTGCTGGCCTTCGTGATGCTGATGGGCATAGCCGCCCTCATCGGGGGCAGGGAGTTGCAGGAGCGGTTGCAAGTGGTGAGCCTCATCATGCTCTATCCCGCAGTGTTCCTGCTGGCGGTGGGCATCTTCATTGGAGCCGTGTGGGCCAATGTATCGTGGGGTACCTATTGGAGTTGGGACCCCAAGGAGGTGTGGGCACTGATTACACTTATTGTTTACGGCCTGCTGCTCCATGGGCATAGCCTCCCCGCCTTGCAAAAGCCGCGCACGTACCACTGGTATGCCGTGCTGGCCTTCCTGAGCGTGCTGGTCACCTATTTCGGTGTCAACCTTGTGTTGGGCGGGATGCACAGTTACGCATGATAGTGAAGACGAAGGGGTTTTGCCAACACGGAATGCAACAATTCATGATTAATTTGTATATTTGCATTTCACTTTCTACAAGAGAAAACGCATTTAACTTGTAATTATCAAAAAGTTACGTATCAAGAAACATTTTACATCAAATGAACTATACTGGCATTATCATCGGCATAGCGGCATTTCTTACCATAGGTATTTTTCATCCCATCGTAATCAAGGCTGAATACTACCTAAGCAAACGGTGCTGGTGGTGGTTTCTGCTGCTGGGTATTTTATGCATCGTGTCGTCGCTATGCATAAAGAACCAAATAATCAGCATAATCGTTGGTGTGGTAGGATTCAGCAGCCTGTGGGGCATCAAAGAACTCTTTGAACAGGAGCGTCGAGTGCTGCGCGGCTGGTTTCCCAAGAACCCACAGCGCAAAGTGCCCTACCCCACCACTTTCCGCGACCCCCGCAAGAAAAAATGAAGGATTGGATGTAATAAACAAAACACAAAAAAACATTCAATTAAATATTTTTTATATCTTTGCAAGGTCATTTATCATAGGAAATACCGCTTATTCAATTAAAAATCATCAGTATAACACAGACGATACAATAGGTAGAAACTAACACAGACTCGATTACAATGTTCAGTACCCCAATTCTAATAATAAACTTTAACCGGCCAGACTATACACGAAAAGTGTTGGAGGTGGTGATGCAGCTGCCCCCTAGCAATCTATTTGTTTTTCAGGATGGCCCTAGGATTGGGAAAAACGACGAAGCCCCCCTTGCCGAGGTACGTGCCATAATAAAAGAGTTGACTGAAGGAACCGAAACCCAGGTACTCACCAACTATTCGAGCACCAATTTGGGTTGCGGACCAGGGCCGGAAGCAGCTCTCAACTGGTTCTTTTCCAATGTGGAAGAAGGTATTATCCTGGAGGATGATGCCGTGCCACATCTGGATTTTTTCCCATATGCCGCAGAATTGTTGGAGAGATACCGCAACGACGCTACGGTGAAAGCCATTGGAAGCATGAATGTGGACAAACACAAATGGGGCGACGGAAGTTACTATTTCTCTATGATGAACCGTAATCTGTGCTCCTGGGCCACATGGAAAAGGGCGTGGCAGGCCTTCGACATACGGCTGAAGAAGACCTCACGCTTCGACCTTTCGCGAGCACTGCGAAAATATGGCTGTGGAACCCTGGAGCGCGAGTACTGGTGCGACCGTCTAGACGAAGTGCACAAAGACGGTGTGGGCAACTCCAGCTGGGACATGCAGTTCTTCATGTCCATCTGGCTACATCACGGCAAAGGCATCATTCCAAACGTGAACCTTTCGAGCAACATTGGAACCATCGACAACGCAACCCACCCCTTGGGCAAAGGCAATATCATCGACAACATCCCCACCTCGCCCATACTGCCCCTGACCCACCCCGCATCAGAAGAAATCATGAGCGAAGCAGACCGGCAGTTCCACTTCATGTACTTCGAACCCAACCGCAAGGAATGGACTAGGAACCAGATAATTCGCTATATGATAAACAAAAGAATCAAGAAATCTCTTGGACACAAAGGCCCATGGCGAAGAAAAAAATGAAATACCGCATTCAGCGGCTGTTGGGCCGCTGGCTGGACATGCCGACTATACTCAAAGGCAAGACCTACGGCTATTCGCTAGTCAGGAGCGACCGTTCGCAATGCACCTTTGGTCACCACACAATGATTAACCCGCCCTATTTCTTCTACAACATGAAAATGGGCGACTACTCCTATATTTCAAAGAACGCCAATGTCTCCAATACCGAAATAGGCAAATTCTGCTCCATCGGACCAAACTTCTGCTGCGGACTGGGAATGCACCCCACCAATGGCGTTAGCACTTCTCCAATGTTTTATTCTACCGCCTGCCAAAACGGAACCACCCTTTGCAAAAAGAACATATTTGCTGAATCCAAGCTGACACACATCGGTAACGATGTCTTCATAGGTGCCAATGTGTTGGTGCTGGACGGGGTCACTATTGGGGATGGGGCTGTGGTAGGAGCCGGGGCCGTGGTGGTACACGATGTGCCCCCCTATGCCGTGGTAGCAGGAGTTCCAGCGAAAGTAGTGAAATACCGATTTGACGAGGAAACCATCAAAGAACTCCTGGCCAATCAATGGTGGTATTTGCCCCCTTCAGAGTTGGCCAAGGTACGTGACAATTTCTGGGATGTAAAGAAGTTTATTGAGAGCCTGTAACTGACTTGCCAGGCAAACCCGCTGTTTTAGAGAAACGTAATAGCAAGAGGGTGCATCAAAAGTATATTATTTCCTAACGGGAATCGATTATTTGGTACAAACCTCAAACTACTGGTAAAAAAAAAGAGGATGTCTTTGACTTTTGAGACACCCTCTTCTTTGTATAAGGTAGTGGTCAGATGGCGTTGATGAATTTGACCACGGCCTCGCGGTCGGACTTGGATAGTTTACGGAACTGTTCAACCGAGTAGCGAGCATCGCTGTCCTTGGAACCGTGCCACATGATGGCTTCGACCACATTGCGGGCGCGGCAGTCGTGCAGACGGTCCTGTGCACCGGTACACACCATGCTCAGACCCCGACCCCAAAGAGGAGTCGTACGGCACCAACCCGTGCGGATGTCGTTCTTCATCATCAGCTTGTGCTGCACAAAGTCGCTATATGGCCAAATGGTCTGATAAGGGTAGCGGGGCAGACGGCTGTCGCCATCGCGAAAGAAGCCTGTGGGGTCGGTGAAGTTGTCCTCGCCCGTTTTCCAGGAGGGGCGGTGGCAGTAGGCACAGCCCATCTCGCGGAAGAGCTTGCGGCCACGCTGCACGGTGGTGTCGGCCAAGTTACGTGCTGCCGGAACTGCCAGACCACGGTGCCAAATCATGAAGTTGGTGTAGTCCTCGTCGCTCATGTCGGCCGGAACGTTTTCTCCCATCAAATAGTTATAGATGTCCTGTTCCACGCCGGCCTCGGTACGGTATTGGGGAAAGTAATCATAGAATTTCTCCTGCACCTCGGGGTCCCTAGAGGCCGTGGTAGCATAGATGGTGGTCATATAATGCTTAGGCTTGGTGCTTCGGGTCACATTGGTGATGTTCCAAATGGCATTGGCACCTGGGGCATCCTGCAATGGGCCACGTGACAGTGCGTAGGTGTAGCGCAGGGGATGTCCCGTATTGGCATAGGTCTTGGCCCAGTCGCTGCCGTTCCAGATGGCGGGATTGAGGCCATGGGGCAGGATGCCGTCCTGCGTCTCCTTGATGTACTGAGCCTTTAGCGAATCGTCGGGGATGGCATCGACCAGACCTGTGCCATAGATGCCGATGGTGGATTCCAACAGCACTCCCATGTTGGCATAGGGGATGTCCAACGGCACATAGAAGGCTTCCTCATCAATGGTCACTTCGGGATAGATGAGACTGTAGGTTTCGCCATCGGGGAAGGTGTTGCCCCATTCATCGGTATAGGGCAGCCACGAGATGTGTATGCCCTCCTCGTCGATAGGGGCCTTAAAGGGTGCCACCGCCTTGGTCTGAGGCATTCCGGTGACACAGCTGACGTACTGGTCGTTCAGTTTGTTGTAGATAACCAACAGATAGCCGTTGCCCCACTCGTCGGCGCGGTAGCGTTCCATGCGTTTGCCGTGACCATAGCCGGGATGGCAGGCAATGCAGGAGCTGCGGACATACAGGGGACCAAGACCCTTGAAGGGTTCGCTATTTTGGGTATAGGTACGCTCAAAGAAGTACTCGCCATAGAGGAACTTATTGGTCATGCCGGCATTCTCCACCGCCGGAGTGGGGTCTTCGTAGGCAGAAGCCGAAGCATTGAACGTGGTGCCAAGTCGACCGCCGGCATAGGTCTCAACCTCAATCTGGTCGGCCAATTCATTAGCGACCTCCACCTCGTCGGGTTTGCAGCCACCAGCCAGCAAAAGGCCCAAACAGCAGGCGGGTAATAAAAAATGTTTTGTCATAGTTGTAGTATTGTATTAAGTCTTTTTTTGTATAGTTGAAATTAACAGCAAAGCGGTCAAGCACTACTCGTTTCGCAACACATCGTTGCCTGCTTCCAAAGCCTTGGTTAAAGCGTCGAGGGCATCGATGGCGGCCTTGGCCGAAGCATCGGAATAGTTGAGTGCAAACGGGGCCTTCATGTTGTGGATGGCTTCGAGGGCAGCGGTAATCTTAGCAGCAATATCGGCATCGACATCGGCATCCAGCTTGCTGAGGAGGGCGTGTACAGAGATAGTCTCGTGACGGCTGTCCTCCACACCGCCATAATAGGCATTCTGCACGCTAATGATGTTGTCGTAGAAGTCGGTGATGGAGGTGCGGCTGTAGGGTGATTCGATGTAGCTGATGTCTTCGCCGAAATAAGGCATGCCAATCTTTTTGGTGCCCACCTCATCGACGATGGTACTGGCACCGTTGACAATCTCCATGATGGCAGCCGTCAGGCTGGCATAGGTGCTGCCAGGTTTGCCGGCGTTGACCATGTTCTCGCCGTAGCTGTTCTCACCGCCGCCGACAGTAACGTTATATTCCAACTCTTCCATACGGGCCACATGGCTGGCAGCGGCCTTGTCGCCCAGCCAGCTGACCTCCAGCTGGAAACATTTGTTGCGCAGGTCGCCGGCCACAGCCTTGACATATATCAACTCGTTTTCCGTGATGTTGGCTATGTTCTTGGGACTACCCTCGGAGAAGATGATGTACTCGATGGCGTGGAAGCCGAGAGCGCCCTCGCCAATGTAGGTGCCAGCATACTGGTCGCCATCCTCAGCGTCGAGACGAGCCAGCTGCGACTGGTTGTTCATGGTGTTGTTGAAAGCGGCTTCATCTAAAGGCCAACTGTCGATATGGGGGTCGATGCCAAAATCACCGGCAGGACCAAAAAGAAAAGCCTCGCTTTTCTCCCAATAGGCACGGGCAGAGAGGAAAGTCTCGCAGGCGGCATCAAGCTTGGCCTGGGTAGGATGGCTGCGAAGGTCGGTGAGCTGCTCGCAGAGCGTCTGGGTGGCGTTGGCAAGATTGGTGTAAGTGGGAGCAACGACAGACTCTACATAGGTATTGAGAATGTTCTGCTTCAGCGTGGCATTCTCATCGGTGACTGTGTTTTCGGGCTTGCAGGAACTCACCGTTCCAACAACGGCCACGGCAGCAAACAAAACGGCTGCACGAAAGAAAGTTTTTTTTACCATAATTCTGATATTATTTGTTGTATTTGTTTAGTTTATCTGATCGTTTACAGGTCTGCTATCTCTTGAAGAAGCCTGCCCATGTAATGCCTACTGCCACCCAAGGCTCGTCGTTGTACTGCGAAGAAAAGTCGCGGTAGCCAAACTCCCCTTTCACCACTATGTCTTCTATCGGTCTGTAGTTGAGCCCCACAAGGTAGCAGCGACGTGCTGTCCAAAGGAAGCTGTTGGCCTGCGTGGTGGCCGGGAGATAGGAATCATAGGCATCAATGCGCACAAAAGGAGTAAAGCGCTTAGCAACGGCATAGCCCACTTCGCAACCCACAGCATAGGCCCGCTGTCCCACTAGGGTGTGGAGGTAGGGTGAGTTGCTGCTGTTGTCCAAACTGGTGTTGAAGGCCGATATGGCCGAAGCGTCGCCTAAGTAGCCATAGTCGGCATTGCCACGCACTGTCAGCCTCCCCCAACGCCCCAAAAAGTCGAAAGCACCTATAAACACCGTACCACGCACATCGGCATAGCGCGAACTGTTGTAGGTAAGAAGGTCGTTGTTGAAGGTGTTTCCCACATAGCCACTCAAACTCAGCCGCAAACCGGGTATGGAATAGTTGTCCACACGTGCTGCTAAAGCCAGGTTGTTTGCGGAACGAAATTCATAAGCTGAAGCCGAGGCATTGTTGGCCCAGCTGGCCTTGTCGAACATATTGGAATTGAGGGCCGGAATTACCTGCAACTCATAGTGCCATTGCCCTGCACGACCGAAGAAACTGATGCCGGTTTCATGCCAGGTGCAGGGGAAAATGGTGTTCTCGCCCTCAGGACGGAAAACGCCGAAGAACTGATTGGGCAAATGGGCATTGTTGGTGGCACCCACAGGCACCACAATGTGGCCGAAGCGCAGGTTAGCCTTGGGGGAGAAAGTCTTTTGCAGCCAAAACTGCTCCAACGCCACTTCGCCGCCGCGCTCAATTTCTTTTTCGAACTCGCCAGCCTCGTCGGCTTCCATCTCCACAGCAGCCTCCACGCCGCCATGCTCAAACTCCACCTCCGTACCAAACGACCAACCGTGTCCAAAATCATAGCCCAACATCAGCACAGCATGGGGAAGATCGGCGCGACCATGCCCTTTGGTTTCGGCATACTTAGCTGGGAACTTATACCGATTGAAATTGTCGCTGAAGAAGTTATATTGATACGTAGCCTCGCCATAACCGCCAAGAGTGAGGCGAGAAGGACGAGGTGAATGGTGACGGGCGGATAGCGCAGAATCGGGCAGATAGGCAGACACAGTATCTCGGGTCTGCGCACTCGCCAAGTGAAAAGAAGACTGCAGGACAGTCAGAGTTAGTGTAGCTAACAATAATCTAATCTTCATGTTATGTGCTTTTATTCATCTGTTTTATCAAATGCAAAAGTACTAACGAAGAAGAAAACACAAGATAACCAATAATAGCCATTTTGGGTACGCCGCATCATTACTAGTGATGATTTTTTTCAAAGCGACATTCCCATTGGACATCCTTAGTCCTAATAAAAACCGCTACCGAAAAGAATCCTACTCACTATTATAGCGGGAAGTAATATGGCTAAAGACACATAGACGACATCTTAAATACATTGCTAAGGCACAGCTATTAATGCCATACTGCCCTTTATAGCATTAATCTCCAGGGCAAAAAAAAGAGCCAAGAGTTGGGACTTGGCTCCATTAGGGAGAAAAATGGATATACCCTGTTGGGTATCAGATGTCGTCTTCGGACTCGGGTACCATCTCGTCCCAATTGATTTGGGTGGGATAGATATTGTCGCGAATGATGGTGCCGGGGAATTCGCCACGGATGTGCTGGAGGAAAACGTAGGCCTCCAGCCGGGTGCGGAAATCACCCACCTTGACTTTGAAATTGGGCTCGTCAAAGACCACATAGGCCTCCACTCCGGGATAGTTTGTGTGGATGCGCTCCTTCATGTCGAAAGCCCTATTTTTGGAGGAGGTGCCGGAGAGAGAAGCCACCTGGATACGGTAGCCTGGGATGGTGCGCACACGTTCGTTGAGTTCGATGTGGCGCTGCACCAGCTGCGATACAGCGACATCGCCAACAATCTGCACATGACCGCGGCTGCGGTTACCTCCAGGGCGGTAGCCCTGAGCCATGCACACACTGCCTACGAGGCAAAGCATGACAAACGCACTCATGACCTTCTTTACTTCAAAGGATGTAACTGACCATAGCCTTGACCGAAAAAGCTTCATCGACATATCAATTATTTAGGTGGGTTCTACTACAAATTGTTTTGTTGTGTTTAGCCTTTTTCAGGTAATCGTAAGGTGTCCATCGTTTTTACTGTGAGCGACAATCCCTTTCTATGCCGCTAGCACAAGCATGCATCGTACCGCAGAAGATTACCCGAAGCACTCATCCTGACTATAAGAATGCTCAATCCGCATAAGAACTTACAACACAAAGGTCATTAGCAGGGACGGCATTGGTAGGTCCTAACAGGGAGGGCTTACTTACTTTGCCAAACCGTTGACCTGCTCGGGACGGATTGAGAGTATGGGACGGGTGGAGAGTGTAAGCATCTGCTCAGCGTAAGTACCGAGAATCATGGATGAGAACGAAGACTCTTGCTCGGTCATGATGACGATCATGTCAGCATTAACTTCGTCAGCATACTCAAGGGTGGTGACAGTAAGATTCTTAGGCACATCGACGCACTTTACCACATGTTGCACGCCAGCCTTCTCAAGATAGGTGTCCACCATGTTTACATAGCCGTCCACAATGCCTTTGATAGAGCTGTTGTCGCTGGTGTAGAGGCCAAGGATGTGAAGTTGAGAGTCGAAAATCTTGGCGAAACGGGCGGCAAAAGGTATTTTTTGGCGGGTATCGGCACTACTGTCGATGGGGACGACAATGTGTTCGAGCGACTTGTCGAAATTGAAATCCTCTCGGATAGTAAGGACTGGACACTTACTGTTGGCAATGGTGCTATATGTATTGCGGCCGATGAAATTCTTCTTGAAACCCGAGAGGCCGTTGGTGCCGACAACAATCAGCTCAGAGCCGTCTTGTTCGGCTTGGGCGGCGAACTCCTCTGAAACCTTGCCCTCGCGGACAACATAATCCATAGAGATGCCCTTGAAAAGGTGAGATACGGCCTGGATACGGCGTTCTATCTCTTCGCAGAGAGGGGCTTCGTCTTGGTCCTTATCTTTAACGAAGACAAGACGGAGGTTGAGGCCAAAACGGTTGGCGATGTCGATGGCTAAGTCGACAGCATAGGCAGAACCGGCTGAAAAGTCGAAACCTACTAATATATTGCTCATAAGGGATTTTTATTTTTACTTTTTTTATTTGCAAAGATACGAAAAAAAAATAATAAAATACAAATATTGGGGTATATTTTTTTCAAAGGCAATTGTCAAACACTTTCAAAAAGAGAAAAGAACAAACATAATTAAATGACATACAACAACATAAATACATCACCTGATAAAACGTTACAGAAAAAAAATGGGGCGTAGCAAGCATACAACACACTAGCCCAAAAAGACAACACCACAAGTGGACCTGTCTGGCACAACACATCCTATCGAGGACGTAACCCCATTTCTATAAACCTACTTGGCAAACGAGAAGCCTCTTTGGAGCGAAACCACAGCGGAGGAAGAGCGAACGTGCCGCCGAGCATATCACACCAGACGAAATTGAGTTTTCCTGAAATCGCATGAGAGTTTTTGGCTGGGTTGACCGATTAGCTTGACGAATGAATCGGTTTTTCTGATAACGCCAGTCGGATCTTTGCTGTTTAAACTGATTTGCTTGTCGTATTAATGTTTTTCTGATAACGCCAGACAGAACTTTGCTGGGCAAATCGATTAGCTTGTCGAATGAATCGGTTTTTCTGAAAACGCTTGACAGATCTTTGCTGGTTAAACAGATCAGCCTGTCAAATCAACCAAGCATTACCAGCAATGATTCTGAACAGATAGATTGATAAACAGATGATAATCACCTTGTATGATGGATGGATAAACAGATGTTCCATACCCGTATGAATGGTTTTATCAACCAATGTTCACCGATTGTTGATATCTTTTTATAAAATATGTATAAAAATATTTTGCCAATCCAAAAAAAACACGTAACTTTGCAAGATAAATGGACGACACTGGAATAATAAACAAAACACATATAACACAATGACCAACATGATTTTGACTGCAGTATTGACGCTCGGCATTATCGGTGCCATCTTCGCCATTCTACTGTATTTTGTCGCACAAAAGTTCAAGGTTGTAGAAGATCCGCTCATCGATGAGGTGGCCGAGGTACTCCCCGGAGCCAACTGTGGTGGTTGCGGAAAGTCAGGCTGCCGTGCCATGGCAGAAGCCTTCGTGAAGCAGGGCAACATGGACGGTCTCTACTGCCCCGTGGGCGGTGAGGATGTGGCCAAAAAAGTGGCGGCCCTCTTGGGGGTCGCAGCCGAAGCCTCCGAACCAAAAGTGGCCGTGGTCCGCTGCAACGGCACCTGCGCCAACGCCACAGCAAAGAACAATTACGACGGTCTGAAGGACTGCGCCTTCGCCAACACCGTCTACGCCGGCGAGAGCGGCTGCATGTTCGGCTGCCTAGGTTTCGGCAACTGCGCCAGTGCCTGCCAGTTTGGAGCCCTTAGCATTGACCCCGAAACGGGGCTTCCCGTGGTAGACCAAGACAAGTGCACCGCCTGCGGTGCCTGCGTGAAAGCCTGCCCACGCCATATCATTGAGCTCAGAAAGAAGGGGTTGAAGGACCGCCGTGTATACGTGGCCTGCCGCAACCAGGAGAAAGGCGGCACCGCCCGCAAGGCCTGCAGCGCTGCCTGCATAGGCTGTGGTAAGTGTGCCAAGACCTGTCCTTTTGGAGCCATCACCGTGGAGAACAACCTTGCCTATATCGACTTCAACCTCTGCAAGTCGTGCCGCAAGTGCGTGGCTGAGTGTCCCACTGGGGCCATCCATGCTGTCAACTTCCCCCCACTTCCACCAAAACCCGCTGCTCCCAAAGCCGACGCCACAAATACCGCCGCGCCACAGAACAACGAGAAGGTGGAACATACAGTAGCTCCTGCCGCCGAGCCGCAGAAAGCTCCCGCCAACAACCAATAAGCCCTTTTAACTTTAACCTCAATAAAAGGAACGAAACATGAAGACTTTCAAAATGGGTGGTGTCCACCCCGAAGAAAACAAAATATCGACCCAAGCCGCTATCGAAGTGATGCCCCTACCCAAACAGGTAGTAGTGCTGATGAACCAGCATCTGGGTGCCCCTGCCACCCCTATCGTGGCCAAGGGCGACAAAGTAAAGGTGGGACAGATGATAGCAGAAGCACAGGCATTCATGTGCGCAAACATACACTCCCCGGTGAGTGGCACCGTGGCTAAGATAGAGCCCTGCAAAGACTTTGTTGGCCTGCCCAAGAACGCCATCTATATTGATGTGGAGGGCGACGAGTGGATGGAGACCATCGACCGCACTCCCGACATCAAACGCGAGTGCACCCTCGAACCCAAAGAAATCGTTGCCAAATTGAAAGAGATGGGCATTGTGGGCCTCGGCGGTGCCACATTCCCTGCCCACATCAAATACAGCATACCCGAAGGCAAGAAAGCCGAATACCTCATCATCAACGCTGCCGAATGCGAGCCATACCTCACGTCGGACTACCGCGTTATGCTGGAGCACCCCGAAGAGGTGTGCATCGGAGCCAGCATTCTGCGCAAAGCCCTGGGCGTGCCCAACGCCTATATAGGCATTGAGACCAACAAGCCCGACGCCATCAAACTGATGACCGAGACCGCGAAAAAATACCAAGGCATCGTCATAGAGCCCTTGAAAGTGAAGTATCCGCAAGGGGCCGAGAAGCAGCTCATCAACGCCATCACAGGCCGCAAGGTACCCAGTGGCAAGCTGCCCATAGATGTGGGATGCGTGGTGAGCAACCTGGGCACCTCCTTTGCCGTCTACGAAGCCATCCAGAAGAACAAACCCCTCATTGAGAACATACTGACAGTCACTGGCAAGAAACTGCCAAGCCAGCATAACTACCAATGCCGTATAGGCATTAGCTACAACGACATCATCAAACACGCCCTGGGCTGCTTGCCCGAAACCACCGGCAAGGTCATTAGCGGCGGTACCATGATGGGTAAAGCAATTAGTAATCTTGACGCTCCCACCACCAAAGGTGCCAGCAGTGTGCTGGTGATGGATGAGGCCGAGGCCCGACGCAATCCGGAGACCAACTGCATTCGCTGTGGCAAGTGCATGCACGCATGCCCAATGGGATTGGAGCCCTATCTCTTTTCGGCCCTGGTGAAGAACAAACGGGCAGAAGAGGCCAAACAGCACAACATATTAGACTGCATCGAATGTGGATGCTGCTATTTCAGTTGCCCTGCCAACAAGCCACTTACCGACGAAATACGTCTGGGCAAGAACATGGTGCGTGCATGGATGGCCGAACAGAAGAAATAGTCTCAAAAAAGCAAATATATTCATAAAAGAAAAAACAATAATAATATGAATCTATTAAATATATCGGGTTCTCCGCATGTACATAGCGACGAATCGACGAAAAAAATCATGTGGCGCGTCAATCTGGCCATGATTCCGATGCTGCTGTGCGGCATAGCCTATTTTGGTCTCAACGCCCTGCTTATCAGCCTAGTATCGGTAGCTTGTTGCTGTCTGTTCCAATGGCTTATAGAAAAATATCTGTTGAAAGTGCCCACCACCGTATGTGACGGTTCTGCCGTGGTGACGGGTCTGCTGTTGGCATTCAACGTGCCGGCCACAGCCGACATGATATGGCTGGTGGCCATCGGAGCCCTGGTGGCCATCGGTGTAGGCAAGATGACCTTTGGCGGATTGGGCAAAAATCCCTTCAATCCCGCCTTGGTTGGACGAGTGTTCCTGTTGATATCCTTTCCGGTACAGATGACCACTTGGCCCACTGTAGGAAAATGGTTCCCCATGACGTTGGACACCACCACGGGAGCCACACCGCTGGGAATCTTTAAGGAGAGTGGACTGAGCGACATGCCCGGCCTGATGGATGCCTTCTTAGGCCACATCGGAGGCTCGTTTGGTGAGGTCAGTGCCATTGCCATCCTCATTGGTGCCATTTATCTGCTGTGGCGCAAAATCATCAGTTGGCACATCCCCGTGGCATTCATCGGCACAGCTTTTATCTTCAGCGGCATTCTATGGCTGATCAACCCCGAGCAGTTCCTTGACCCCGTAATGACCATCTTTACGGGCGGCATCATGCTGGGTGCCTGCTTCATGGCTACCGACATGGTCACCTCACCAATGTCCAAGACAGCACAACTGATCTTTGGTTTCGGCTGCGGACTGCTCACCATCATCATCCGCAACTGGGGAGCTTACCCCGAAGGCGTGAGCTTTGCCATCCTGCTGATGAATGCAATCACACCGCTGCTCAACAGATGGTGCAAACCAGCAAGATTTGCCTGCTAACCAAAACATTAGTAATAGAAACGATTAACTAAAAAAGAATCAACTATGGCTAAGAAATTAGAATCCTCATTAACTAATATGCTAGTGGTGCTGACATGCATCAGCCTGGTGGCAGCACTGGCCCTTGCATTGGTAAGCAACGTTACAGCCGAACCCATCGCACAGGCTCAGAAGGCTAAGACAGAGGCCGCCATCAAGGCCGTACTACCAAGCTACGACCAATTAGAAGATATAGAAATAGAAGGCAACCACTACACCAAGGCCGTGGATGCGCAAGGCAACATGGTAGGCATGGCCATCGAAGCCAAGAGTTCGAAAGGCTTTGGGGGCGACCTAGTAGCAATGGTTGGCTTTGACGCTGAAGGCAAAGTCTCCGGCTATCAAATCTTGCAGACGGCCGAAACGCCCGGATTGGGTGCCAAGGCTGGGGAATGGTTCCAGAAAGGCAACAAAGGTGATGTCATAGGCATGAACCCCAGCACCCCAATTTCCGTCAAGAAAGACGGCGGACAAGTAGATGCCATCAGCGGCTCTACCATCACTTCTCGCGCATTCTGCGAAATCATCAACAACGCATACCAAATCTTCCAGAAAGGAGGGAATGAATAATGAAAACGACAGATATTATAAAGAACGGACTGATCAAAGAAAATCCCACCTGGGTACTTGTCCTAGGCATGTGTCCCACTCTGGCCACTACCACGTCGGCTATCAACGGCATGTGCATGGGGTTGGCCACCACCTTTGTGCTGATGATGTCCAACACGGTCATCTCGCTGCTGAAGTCGGTAATACCCGACAAGGTACGCATTCCTTCTTTCATCGTCATTATAGCCACCTTCGTCACCATCGTGCAGCTGGTGATGCAGGGTTTTCTACCAGATCTGTATGAGACCCTGGGTCTGTTCATCCCCCTGATTGTGGTCAACTGCATTGTTTTAGGACGAGCAGAGGCCTTTGCTTCCAAGAACAACGTCGGCCATTCGTTTCTCGACGGCCTTTTCATGGGTTTAGGCTTCACCTGGGCCCTGACACTGATAGGATTCTTCCGTGAGCTGTTGGGCGGCGGTGCCGTATTCGGCCATAGCATCATTGGCGGCAACGACGGTATGTTGCTGTTCATCCTAGCTCCTGGAGGATTTCTGGTATTGGGATATCTGATGGCTTTAGTACGCAAATTCCAAAAAAACTAATAAAAAAAGTTAAATATCGGCATCTAGGGGTAACTATTTCGGACCTATCGACTCTTATATATAAAGAAAAAAAAATCCCTGTGTCGAGAACAAAAAAAAAGTGCTACTAAGAGGAAACGACGAACAGAAAATTAGCCACACGGAATCTAAGGCTGCGAAGCAGTTGAAGGTTTAGAAAAAGAGAACAAAAGAGGTAAATAGAACAGTAATAAAATAAAGTTAATAATTAAATTTATAACTATGAAAAAGAGTATATATATCGCAGTAATGATTGCCCTAATGGGCATGGGCGGCTGTGTGTGTGCTCAAGACTGCACCGAGATAGTGCGCCCATATTTAGAATTCCGCAATATTCCGCCATCGGAGTATCCTCAGCAGAAAGCAGAATGGCGTTGCAATTATTCACGCAATTCTTTCTATCTGTGCGACAGTGTACCTGAGGGGGCCAGAGTCTTCAGCATCACTGCATTGACAAACCTCATCACCAAGCAGCATCCTGAAGAGAACTTTGTTGTCGACCTCAATGTCTTCAGCTACTGGGCATGGGATTTCCCCACATTCCAGAAAATAGATTATTATAACACCATCTATTTTGACACCCACAACTCTACCAACCGCTACCTAGCCGTACGTAGTCGGGACGAAGCCTACGACAGGACTGAAAGGCCCGAACGCTACAAGGACTAAACGCGTAGTGGTAAAAGCGTAAAAGCACATTAGTGAAAGAATAAAAAAGATTAGATATGAAAAAGTTAGTAACAATAGCATTCATTATATGCTTCAGTTGTTTCGGTGCCTGGGCACAGAATATCCAGCATATCAGTTTGACTGATGCGAATTCAGGCGACACGATCGATGCTCCTGGAGCTGGTATGCGACTGTATGACGACGGAGGCCCCACAGGCAACTGCGGACATGGCTTCGACCACGTGTTGCACCTCAGGTCCAGTTGCGACAGCTCAGAATTCGCAACGACCTTTCTTTCAATCATCATCATGTCCTATGACATTCCGAGCTACGACACAGTATATCTGTACGATGGTCCGGACATTAACTCCCCATTGATAGTGAAATTTAATAACAACTATCAGTCAAGTGACAATACAACATTCTACATTGGTGCCAACAACACCTCGCGAATGTTAACCCTGCGCCATCGTACCAATGTTACACACGACTCCATGCCCCACTTTGGATTCATGATGAGTGTGGACTGTGCAAAGCCGTGCGAATCGGTGATAAGTCAGATTGATTCGATATACGAACGACTGGACAAAGACGGAAATGTGATAGCACAATCGCACTTTGTACCCGTTCCAACAAGTTTCGACAGTGTGTGGGATTCCGTATGGGTGATAGACTCCACCGGATTAGGCCATTGGGAAGACAACAAAGACAGTCTTATCCGAATTGACACCCTTGGCTGGGCCGATGGAGCACTGTTGTGCATGGGGCAAGGGATACGTTTCCACGGCTATGGCATTTATGGAACACAGTATGGATACTACACGGGCCACGACTCAACAACAACATTCATGTGGAGTTTTGGTACGGCAGACACTAATATAGGTATAAACCACACAGTAGTGGACTACTATAAGTACAAAACAGTAGGTTGCTACGACGTAGTGCTGTCACTGGTAGATGAACAAGGGTGTCCATCAAAAAACTATCAGAGCATACAAGTACGCGTAGCACAAAACCCCATCAAGACCATCTTCGACTTAGCAACCATCTGCAACAACGACTCGCTGCAGGTGAATGTGGGTTACGAAGGTGAAAACGGAACATTGACACTGAAAAAGATTAAATTTGCTTCAGTCATATCCCAAATAAATGAAGTACGTACATTTATACCAGACGGACCTCGATGCGATGTTAGATGCTACGATACTCCTGTTACATTCAAAGAGTTCCCTGCTGGCAGATCGATACGATCTGCAGGAGACATATGCTCAATCTGCGTCAACTACGAACACTCATTTATGGGCGACTACAGCCTTGCCATCAAATGTCCAACCTTTGACAGGTCGGTTTCTGCAACAGCAGGTATTGCCTACATGAAATATAAATCGCAAAGCGACATTCCAGCAGGAGTCAACGCCCCCGCCGGAACGTGGGAGGGGGGAGGCCGCTACACAGGCTGTCCTGCCGGTGCCCCACCAGATGGTTGGGACCAGTTGTCAGGTGGCAACAACTGCGACTCCATCTATAATCCCTTCGGTGTGGGTTGGAACTACTGCTTCTCACGCAACGGACAATATACACTGGTTTCAGGAGAACCTTGCAGCACAGATAATCCTACAAATGCAGGTCTTGCCTCTACCGGATATGCACACTACTACGATTTCCAAATGCCCATAATGGTGGCGCCTTTCGTCAACGCTGGCCAAGATGCAGGCATCCAAAACGCAGAGACCAAAGACTCCAGCGACCATTTCGGTATGGTCAATTACTACATACCGGCTGATGACTTTAGCTCTCTCGTAGGATGTCCTCTAAACGGAGAGTGGAACATTGAAATTTGTGACAACTGGGGTATTGACAACGGTTGGGTATTCAACTGGTCGATGGACATATGTAACCTAAATTCGTCAAACGGTTGCGACTACCAAGTGGGTATTGACAGCGTTGTGTGGCATCCCGACACCAACTACGTAACCGACTTTTACGATGGTGTCTACCGCGGCCTGATCATTAATAAGAAATGGAACGACAGTACGTCGGCCTACATATCCTCACCTGACACTAGCGGAGACTTCAAAATTAAACTCTCCATATATGACGAATTTGGTTGTCAATGGGACACTCTGACACACATATCTACTGTTGCCACTCCGCTGCCCTCACTGGGTAACGACACAACCATTTGCGATGTACAAACCATCCAATTAGACGGAACTGACAAGTTCACCGACAAGAATTACTCCTACACTTGGGAACCCTACGGTGAGCGTACTCCTACAATTATGACCACATCGGGTACCGGAACCACACGCACCTACATCGTTGAGGCTGTCCACACCGAAAAGAACATCCAATGTGTTGCCCGTGACACTATAGTAGTGAATGTGTTGCCACAGCCTATTCCCAACTTCGATCCCGGTATCTTCCCAATCGAAGGATGCGAACCGCTGACCATCAATATCGTGAACACGACAAAGAACGGCTACAAGTACCGTTGGGTATTCGGAGACGGCACATACTCGACTCTCAAAGACCCGAGTCACAGTTACGCTGCAGGTCAATACGATTTCAAATACTATGTTGAAAGCGAGGGCGGATGTAAAGACTCCTTAATATATCCAAATCTGGTAACAGTATTTCCTCAGCCAGATGCCCAGTTCTCATGGGAACCCACATATCCCAACGTCGTTCACCCGAACATAGCACTACACAACAACACAACGCCTGACGACGGTACCAATATCTACAGATGGGAGATACAGTACAACAAGGACAACCCCTACTCATTCCATACTGCCACGGAGAAGAACCCCAGTTTCAGTTGGGAATCCCCCATGGGTGAAGACATATCGGGCAATTACACCATCCGACTGATAGCTCGCACAGACAACCGTGGACCAAGTGGCCGACTAATCGTTTGTAGCGACACTGTGGAGAACACCATTTTGCTCATCAACGACCAGATTTTATTCCCGAATGTGGTTACACCCAATGGAGACGGCATCAACGACAGATTCGTCATCAAGAATCTGGTGGAAGGATTGGCCTATCCCATCAACCAACTGGATATATATGACAAATGGGGTTCGCGCGTATTCCATGCCGACAATATCTCTAAGATAGAGGAATTTTGGGACCCCGCAGCTACCAACAGTCCTACTGGCACTTACTTCTATCGCTTCGTAGGCAAGGGCTACAAGGGCAATATCGAACATAACGGTGTTATCGAAGTGCTCAAATAGACAATCAAGTCTGAAAACAATAAAGCTTAAGGGTGCCCTTATGGACACCCTTTTGCTGCTATTGTTGATAGTTTACCCCACCGACACCCAGGCACGGCAGCGTGACACCCTAGGCACTGGTCGGCGAGTTCACTTCATCCAAAATTTGGGACAATGGGAAGAACCGTTTCTCTTTAAAGCCGAGATGAGCCAAGCAGCCTTCTTTGCCGAATCAAATGGGTTTGCCTTTGTAATCAAAGGAGGCATGGAAGAAGACGAGGAGCATACCCACTTCCACCACCAACATGCCACAAGGGCCCATGCCTATAAATTACATTTCGTAGGCAGCAACCCTAGGGTGGAAGTGTCGGGGCAAAACATAGACCCGAGTGAGGGGTACGACAACTACTATTACGGCAATAAACCCGAACGTTGGGTAAGCAGGGTTCCTCATCACAAAACCATATTTTATGAAAGACTCTACCACGGCATAGACATGGACGTCCGAGCCACACAACATGCTCTGAAGACCAATTTTTATGTAAGTGCCGGGGCCCAACCCTCCGCCATTGTAATGGAATATGAGGGAGCCGAAAAGTTATATCTCTCCTCCGGCAACCTAATCATACGTACCTCGGTAGGAGAGATTGTAGAAGTGAGCCCCTATGCCTATCAAGAATGCGACACAGGCCGCTGCGAAGTGGAGGTACACTACCGCTTACTGGGTAATCGAGTCAGTTTTTGGGTGGGAGAATACGACCTCCAACGTCCATTAGTTATCGACCCTGTGCTGCATTTTTCCACATACACGGGCTCTACTGCGGACAACTGGGGTACCACAGCAACCTACGACTACGAAAAAAACACCTACACTGCAGGTTTAATATTCGGAACAGGATATCCAGTAAATACAGGAGCTTACGACCAGACCTTCAGCGGCAGCTGCGATATAGGGATATTCAAATTTGACTCAACAGGTTCTCAGCGTCTATTTGCCACCTACTTGGGAGGTGCCCAAGCGGATATGCCGCACAGTATGTTCATAAACTCCTTCAACGAGCTGGTCATCTTCGGTACAACAGGGTCAGAAGACTTTCCCACCACCAGTGGGGCATACCAACAGATGTTGAAAGGCGGTACTTTAGTACACTACGAAGGAAACAACAGCGCCATTATCTATCCCAACGGTTCAGACATTTTTGTATCTCGTTTCTCTAACGATGGTACTCAACTACAGGCATCCACCTATGTGGGAGGACGAGGCAACGATGGTTTGAACTACCGACAAAGTTTCAACAACAGCTATAGCACCATCATGTGTGGCAACGACTCACTCTATTTCAACTATGGCGACGGAGCGCGAGGCGAAATCATTACTGATGACCTGAACAACGTATACGTCGGTTCCACCTCCTTCTCGATGGACTTTCCTGTCACAGAAGGGAGTGTCAACACCTATCCGCCAGTCAATCAGAACGGAGTAGTGTTCAAATTAGACTACAACCTGCGCAACATGATTTGGTGCACCTATCTCGGTGGTGACGGAGATGATGCAGTATACTCTATCGATGTTGACTCCAGCTACAACGTAATCGTATGCGGCGGCACCAACTCAACCAACTTTCCTACAACAACAGGTGCCTATCAGACCACCTATGGAGGTGGCACGGCAGACGGCTTCATCAGCAAGATATCCTACCATGGACACCGACTAATCAGCAGCACCTACTTTGGGTCAGATGCCTACGACCAAGTGTATTTTGTGCGCACCGGAAAACATAACGAGGTGTTTCTTTTCGGTCAAACCAAGGCCTCTGGCAGCACAATGATATATAACGCAGGCTACAACACCCCTGGGGCTGGCAACCTCATAGCCCGGCTTGAGCCCGACCTTTCAAGCCGTGTTTGGTCCACTGTCTTCGGCACCAATATCGGACACCCCAACCTCTCCCCCACTGCCTTTGCGGCAGACATCTGCAATCGTGTATATGCAGTAGGCTGGGGTCGCGATTTTGTAGGCTATTGCGTCAACTCTTTTAATCAGGCAAGCTGCCAGAACATGGAAGTGACCACTGATGCCTATCAGAGTACCACCGACGGTCAGGACTTTTACATCATGGCCATGGACATGAACGCCTCCCACTTAGACTACGCTACTTTCTTTGGCGAAAGCCACGAGAACGAAAACCGTGGGGGAAGCGACCATGTGGATGGCGGCACTTCGCGACTGGACAAGCGTTCCACTTTATATCAGAGTGTCTGCGCTAGCTGCGGAGGGACCAACGGATTCCCCACCACGCCGAATGTGTGGTCCGAAAACAACGGCTATCAGTACAACTGCAACAATGCAGTCTTCCGCTTCACCATCCACACTGACTATCCCGTGGCAGAATTCATGCCTCCCCCAGTGGGCTGCGCTCCCTATACCGTAAACTTCCACAACACGGGTCGTGGCTCAGATTTCTTATGGAAATTTGGTGACGGCGACAGTTCAACTATGGCCAATGCCACCCATACCTTCGACTCTGCCGGCACCTACCGTGTGTGCCTGATTGCCAAAATGAACGACGGATGCAAGACAGCCGACACCACCTACGCCAATGTCACTGTACTTAGTCCCGAGGAAGGCCGGCACTACCAACTGACTGCCTGCGATGGAGATATGGTACAAATCGGTCACAAACCCATGTTGGGTGCCTCCTACCGCTGGCTTAGCGAGGGAGTGTCTGACCCCACAGTTGCCAATCCGTATGTCACTCAAACTGGAACCTATATAGTCCAGATGACCACATTCGACAGCAACTGCACTCAGACAGACACCTTCGAAGTGCATTATTTCCATACGCACGACACCTTTATCGTAAAGAGCCCATCCTGTCCGGGGTACTCCGACGGGAGTGCCTTGGTACGTATACCGTCTGAATATATCAACAACGTTCAAATTTACTGGGATGGCATTCGGGGTGATACGCTTCTGACAGGTTTGCGAGCAGATGGCCGAGAACACTTTTTAAGGTTAATCCACCAGGGGTGCACCTCTATGGTCAATTTTAGAATCACCGACCCTCCCAGCCTAGAATACTCTATAGAGGCCGACAGCATTCTGTGCGACGACGAATGCACAGGCTGGGTACGCCTTAGCTACGGCTACCCCGGAGGCAGCGTGACCGACAGCATCATCGAAAACCTTTGTGCTGGTGACTACATCATCCATTTCACCGACACGGCAGGCTGCCCCTACTCCTGCTCTACCACCATTACACGCGACAGCATGCTGGAACAAATGGCAGTATGGGCAGACAGTTACGAGATATTCCTCGGCCAGAGTGTAGGATTGCATGCCACGCCACTACCTGGTGCAAACTACAGCTGGAGCCATGCATCCACCCTTTCCAATCCATCATCGTCAAACCCCACAGCCACACCCGAGGATTCCATCACCACCTATGAATGCACTGTGGTAGACAGTCTGGGCTGTACCTGGAGGGGTAACTTGACGATCCATTGTACCGAAATCAATTGTGGTGAACCTAATATATTTATCCCAAATGCCTTTTCTCCCAATGACGACGGTGTCAACGACCGCTTGACATTTAAAGGCAAATGGGTACAGGATTTCCACCTTTCCATTTACTCCCGCTGGGGCGAGAAAGTCTTTGAAACCCACGATATCAACGACAGTTGGGACGGCCGATACAACGGCAATTGGTGCCAGCCGGGGGTCTATACCTATTACTGCCACATCAAGTGCGAAGCAGGTAAGGAAAACCTGCTCAAAGGAGATATAACACTCATACGATGAAGGATCAATTTGTGATAGCCTGCCTTGCCGACCTGAGCATGAAGGAAGAAGTCGTAAGCCACGCTGCTTTCTTTGCCCGCATGCTAAACAAAGGGCTCATCCTGCTCTATGTCCAAGACAAGAAATACGGGAATGCGACCACCACCGAAGCAGAACAGCAAATCCAGTCTCTTGAAAACCGACTTAGCGACCTTAAGCCTGCACATGTTATCATGAAGGGCGACATCAAGGAAGTAGTGAACGCTCTTCCTACTTTACTAAATGGCGTTGTAGCCATCGTCGGAGTCAACGCTAAGGCGCCCAACGGCAGTTTGACACATCCCCGAGTGGTGCTGCGTCTTTTCCGCCAATGCAAGATAGCCTACCTTACCGTGCAGCAAAAATTGGGAAACGCCCACGACTACGACCGCATAGCCTTCGGAGTAGACTTTCGCAAAGAGAGTAAAGACAAACTTGTTTGGGCCAGCTATTTTGCTCGATTCAACAATAGTAGGCTAATGATGATGCACTTTCATTATAGCGACCAAGGTCTCCTCAACAAATGGAAAAATAATGTCCGCTTCATGGACAAACTTTTCGCCAACCTTGGAGTCACATATACCGACCAAGTGGTTACTGGGCATGCGCTATTCCCCGAGACCATCATCTGCGACAACGCAGCCCAGAGTGGCTGCGGACTACTCGTAAGCGTCACTACCGACACACGCGATTTAGACGTCATCGAATGGGTGGCAGGTGTAGCAGAGCATCGCACAATCCGCAACAGTGCCCGCATGCCTGTCCTCTATATCAATCCCCGCAACGACATTTATGTCCTGTGTGATTAATTCCTATTATCCTCATGAAAAAAATCATCGCTTACTCTCTCGTCATCATTGGATGTATCGCAATTTGCTATCTTGTTTCCACCTTTGGCCTGCGGTTCAAGGGAAGCGGAAACGTCAATCCTTGGGCCCTCACCATCGGCATTCTGATAGTTGCCGTCATCATGGCAATAGTACACAAGATAGCTCTCAAGCATGACAGCAAACACGAAAGCAAACAGTAAAAAAAAAATAAAAAAATAAAACAATTGAGATTTTTTTCGTAATTTTGCAAACTCAAAGAACATATAATTAACAAAAAATTAGTTGCGCCCGACACACATCAGGGATGAAAAACATGAAAAAGATTCATATCATTGGTCTGTTCCTATTCTCCATTATGGCAACCAGTTGCATGCAGACCCTTTATGTACCCACAGCCGAAACATTTAAAAACGCCAACGACCAGATTGCCGTCAGCCTCAACAAAGACGGTTACAGAATTTCCAACCAATCCTCCGTTGAGAAAAACGAAATGGTTGTAACCGACCAAACCTACAACAGCCGCACAGGCTACAGCAACAAAATCGACAACAACTTCGTCAACTACGACAGCTACACCTTCACGTCTCAAACTGGCGAAACCGTTAGCTATTCTACCAAATATAGCTATAAAAACAGCATCAATGGTGAGCTATATCTGAAAGAAATGAACCTTACCGAATGTAAGGTCAGCAATCCCGACAAATACAGCCAATACTGTGGCAATACCGGTAGCATCAAACGTGAACTGGAAGCATCTCGCCGTGATGTAAGAGACCTCAATATCTTTACCACTACAGTGCTCACCTGTGGTGTACTTGTGGGCGTAGCCATCGTACTTGCCCTCCTGTTCCCCGAAACGGAATAACAATCCTAATAAAGGTCAAAAGATATAAGACCTACTCAGCCTAACGCGCCAAATACCCAGCCATGAGTGTTTGGCGCGTTTGTTTTTGGAATCAGAGATATACTTTTATTCTCCCTGATTCATACCCACGCTTATAATGGTGATAGAAGACATACCAAAAAAGCGAGAGACCAGAACGGCCTCTCGCAGCAATCAAAACCAATATAAAAAGCCAATTATTACTATTGACACTATTATGTACACGTTTAACTATGATTCTTGCAACCAGCAATATTAAAAAGAAGAAAAACGCACAATCATCTGACAATCAAACATAAGAATAATAAGCGACGCTATCAGCCAAAGAAGGCACAAATCCCGTGGGCCAACACAAACTCGCTATACATAAATCTCACCCAGACCTTAGCCTAACCCTGTCCGTTCATTACCTCAACCTTTCAAATAAAAAGCATTTTTAGGTCAGCTGACGCCATCTCAGCACTACTTTCGACATCTTTTCTTCATCTCCGTTTCACCACAGCTGCCAAGCCTTCGCCAACGAGAGGGCATTCTGCTCAGAACAAATATTGAGCTTACCTAAACCATAATGACCGATTGGAGTTCAAAAAAAAGCACCTCAAACAATCGTGGAATTAAAAACCCCTGCGGGCAGAGGTCTACGCCGCAGGGATGTTATGGATGCCACAAGGGTCATACAAAGCACAGACTATGCAAAGCTGCTTTTAGCGCTTGATGACACGACGGAGGGTTGTATAAGGCTGGTGGTGTGCAGTATGGTCTAGGGTTAGACGTAGGACGTAGGCCCCTGCGGGAAGTGCGGAAAGGTCGACAGTGAAGTTATCCGACATTGACGGAATGGTAATTTGCTTCACTAGACGGCCAGCGTTGTCGTAGACCTCTATCATGCGGATGGGAAGACCAGATACAGTTACGAAACCACTGGTGGGATTAGGATACACTTTGAGTTGTTGTGCCACATCGATTTCGTCGACACCCTCGTTCTGTATGATGGTGAGGAGTAGGGTGACGACGCTGTCGCAACCGTCCTGAGTCTGTCCTTCAAAAGTGTATACGCCACTTGTCGTGTACGTATTACCATTCCATGTATAACTATTGGTAGCCGTGTCACTTATAGTGTCGGAAACACTGTAGTTAACCGTAAGATGGAGAGTTATGATGCTGTCACACCCAGCTGCATTTCGATCGGTGAAGACTGGCCCCGTAACAGACTCATAATATGTAACACCGTGCCAAGAGAACTGGTCACATGCCGTCTGGTATTCTTCAGCACTAGTACTTTCATTGATCGTCAGATGAAGATTGACTATGCTGTCGCATCCGGCAGAGGTGACAGTAGTGAATAGTGGCTCATTGGTACTCTGCCTATAGGTGATGCCATGCCAGATAGCACTGTCGCAAGCCACCAAATCATCGTTGGTCCTGACACTGTGATTCAAAGTGAGATGGAGGGTGACAACACTATCACATCCTTCGCTATTGGTGAAAGTATGGGTGGCCGTATTGGTAGAACTGGTGTAGACGGTACCGTTCCATAGGAGACTGTCGCAAGCCGTAACCACCTCGGCACCGGTGCTGCTATGTTTTACTGTGAGGTGGAGATTGACTACGCTATCGCAACCATTGGTACCAGCGATGGTGTGGGTGGGCAACGTGGTAGAGAATGTGTAGAAGCCGCCATGCCAAGTGATACTATCGCAGGCCACAAGGCTTTCAACCACAGTGTCTGGCTGACTGATGACGAGATGTAGATTGACCACACTATCGCAGCCTGAGGCATTAGTGGTAGTGTAGGTAGGTGTGTTGGTAGAGGTGGTGTACGTGGTGCCATGCCAAGTGTAGCTGCCACATGCAGTGCGATTCTCCACTGCAAAACTGCTGGTATTGACCGTTAACTGAAGCGTCACTACGCTGTCGCACCCAGCAGCATTGGTGGTAGAAAAAGTAGGAGTGTTGGTAGAGGCTGTATAAGTGGTGCCGTGCCATAGGAGGCTGTCGCAAACTGTCTGCACATCGGTGCTGTGGCTGCTGCCTAAAATAGTAAGGTATAAGGTAACTGTGCTGTCACAACCAGCTGCATTGGCAATAGTGATAGTGCTGACTATCGAAGAAGTATAGGTTGAATCATGCCAGGTATACTGGTCGCAAGCGGTGAGGGTCTCAGAACCCGTAGTGCCATTATGTACAGTAAGGTGGAGCATAACCACGCTATCGCAGCCTTGGGCATTCTGTGTCACATAGATGGGTGCATTGGTAGAAGTGGTGTATGTGGTACCGTGCCAGGTATAGCTTTCGCACGCATTAACAACCTGAATATTCGAGGTACTTCTGTTGATTGTGAGATGGAGGGTGTCGACATTGGTGCAGTTGTGACCCGCCACGTTATAATCGTAAGTATAGGTTCCCGAAGCAGTGTAGTAGTTGCCATTCCATAGATAGGCATCGCAAGCCGTGGCAGTGTAGACTGCGTTGGTGTGGTCATTCATGGTAAGATGCAGCGTGTCGGTGCTGGGGCAGCCAGCGGTATTGATGTAATCGTAGAGATAGGTTCCTGTGGAATCGTATGTGGCCCCGTGCCAGGTGTAATAATCGCAAGCCGTGGCTGAATAAACATCGTGACTGCTGGAGTTGATGGTGAGGTTGAGGAGCACAAGGCTGTCGCAACCATTCTGATTTTGAGTGAGGAACGTAGGCGAACTGGTACTGGACGTGTAAGTGGTGCCATGCCAGGTGTAGCTATCGCAAGCTGTAACTGGCTCTATAACCATATTGCTATGATTGATCGTGAGGTGGAGCGTCACCACACTGTCGCAGCCGTCAGCATTTGTTTCCGTAAATGTGGGCGTAGTGGTGTTGACTATATAGGTATTTCCGTGCCAAATATAACGGTCGCAGGCAGTCTGTGTTTCGATGCCTGAGTTGCTATAGCCCACCGTGAGGTGCAGTGTTATCACACTGTCGCAACCAACCGCATTGGTGGTCGTATAGGTTGGTGTGTTGGTAGAAGTGATATAGGTGGTGCCATGCCAAGTAAGGCTGTCGCAAGCGGTGAGGGTTTCAGAACCCACAGTGCTATTGCGTACGGTAAGGTGGAGCGTCACCACGCTGTCACAACCAGCAGAATTTTGTTCCACAAAGGTGGGGGCGTTGGTACTGACATTATATGTGGTGCCATGCCAGGTGAAATTGTCACAGACGTTTTGAGTCTCGATGCCGGTATTGCTATAGTTGACAGTTAGGTAGAGCGTGTCGACATTGGAACAGATAGAGCCAGGTTGGTGGTGGTCGTAGGTGTAGGTACCTGTTGTGGTGTAGTTTTCTCCGTTCCAACGATAGCTATTGCAGGCTGTGATATGATAAGAGGTGTCCTCATGTATGCTGATAGAAAGATGGAGGGTGTCGGTGCTGGGGCAGCCTTCTGCATTGTTGTAATGATACTGGTAGACGCCTGAGGCATTGTAGGTAACACCGTGCCAGGTGAACTGGTCACAAGCCGACTGGTTGTAGCTGTCGTGAGTACTGTTGAGAACGGTAAGGTGGAGGGTGACTATACTGTCGCATCCCACAACATTGTGTTCTGTATAGGTCGGTTCAGTGGTTGAGGAGGTATAGGTGATGCCATGCCAAACATAGCTATCGCAGGTTGTTTGTGTTTCGACGCCTGTGTTGCTACGATTAATGGTGAGGTGCAGCGTTACTACGCTGTCACATCCTGCAACGTTCTGTTCTACGAAAGTGGGTGAGTTAGTGCTAGCGGTGTATGTGGTGCCGTGCCAAGTATATCTGTCACAGGCAACTTGATTATCTATTCCGCTATTGCTGTTCCTAATGGTCAGATGAAGCGTGACTAGGCTGTCACAGCCATTCTGGTTCTGCTCTACATAGGTAGGCGCATTGGTGGAAACCGTATAGACCGAATCGTGCCAGGAGTAGCTGTCGCAGGCCACCTGATTATCGGTTCCGGCATTGCTGTAGTTGACCGTAAGATAGAGCGTCACCACGCTATCGCAACCCACAGCGTTGGCAAGAGTGACCTGGCTGACGGTGGAGCTAAAATAGGTCGAATCGTGCCAGATGTAACTATCGCATGCAGTCTGTGTCTCCGTGCCGGTAGTACTTCTTAGAATAGTCAGATGCAGCGTGGTAGTACTGTCGCAGCCACTTTGGTTAAGGGTAGTGAAAGTGGGAACGTCGGTAGAAGCATGATAGGTGTTGCCGTGCCATGTGTACCCGTCACAGGCAGTGACTGCCAACTGTGCGCTATCGCTGTAATTTATCGTTAGATGGAGGAACGTGACGCTGTCGCAGCCCTGAGAGTTAACGGATGTGTGACTGGGCACATTCGTCGACACTGTGTAGGTAGAGTCATGCCAGATATAGCTATCGCAAGCCGTTTGCACATCGAAGCCTACTGTACTGTGATTGATGGTGAGATGGAGCGTCACCACACTATCGCACCCCGCCACATTGGTGGCAGTATAGGTGGGTGTAGTGGTGGATGTGGTATAGGTAGCACCATGCCATGTGTAACTATTGCAAGCTGTTTCTGTGTGGATGCCCGTGTTGCTATAATTGACGGTAAGATTGAGCGTAACGACACTGTCGCATCCATATTGGTTATGCTCGACAAAAGTGGGGCTATTGGTGCTGGAGGTGTAGGTGACACCATGCCATGTGTATTGGTCGCAGGCGGTCTGCTGGTCAATGCCTGTGTTGCTATTGTGCAGCGTCAGATGGAGTGTAACGACGCTATCGCAACCCACATGGTTCTGCTCCACAAAGGTAGGCTGGTTGGTAGAAGCGGTATAGGTGATACCATGCCAAGTATAGCTATCACATTCCGTACGCACTTCCGTACCCGTGTTACTGCGATTGATTGTAAGATTGAGCGTTACCGTACTGTCGCAACCAGCGGCATTTATCGTATCGAAAGTGGGAACGTTGGTTGATGAGGTATAGTCAACGCCGTGCCATGTGTAGCTGTCGCAAGCCACATGGGTCTCTGTAGCAGAAGTGCTGTGATTGATGGTAAGATGCAGGGTGACCGCACTGTCGCAGCCCACAATGGAATGCATATGATATGTGGGAGAGATGCAGGAGGTGTCGTAGGTGATGCCATACCACGTGAAGGTGTCGCAGGCCGACTGGGTGACAATGGTCTGCACATTGTGGTCGATGGTCAGATTAAGCGTAACCACGCTGTCACAACCCATAACATTTGTGGTAGTAAAAGTAGGAGTATTGGTGCTGGCGGTATAGGTAGTGCCATACCAGGTATATTGGTCGCAGGCATGAATGGTGGCCACCCCGGTATTGCTGTTATTGATGGTCAGATACAGCGTATCGATATTGGTACATGTAGAGCCCTCCTGGGTATGGTCGTAGGTGTATGTGCCGCTGGTCAAATAACTCTGTCCATTCCATGTGTAGCTATCACAAGCGGTTACATAGTACGATGTATCATCGTGGTGGCTGATATTAAGATGAAGTGTGTCGGTGCTGGCACAACCAGATGCATTTGTATAGGTATACTGATAGGTTCCAGAAACTGTATAGGTGGTGCCGTGCCAAGTATATTGCTCACAAGCGTCCTGATTATAGCTGTTGTGGGTGCTGCCTAAAATGGTGAGGTTGAGGGTCACTGTGCTATCACATCCGGCTACATTTTGCTCCGTAAAGGTAGGCGTAGTCGTGGAGGCAGTGTAGGTGGTGCCGTGCCACATAAAGCTGTCACAAGCCGTTTGTGTTTCAATGCCAGTATTACTGTAATTAACAGTAAGATGCAACGTTACTACACTATCGCAGCCGTCAGCGGAGGCAAGGGTGACAGAGTCGACAGCAGAGGTGGTATAGGTGGAGTCGTACCACCAGAACTGGTCGCAGACGGTGATGTTTTCCGTACCCGTTTTGCTATTATTTATCGTTAAATAAAGTGTTACAATACTATCACAGCCTACTGCATTGGTGAGGGTGGTTGTGTCAATAGTGGATTCGGAATAGGTAGTGCCGTGCCAAAAATAGCTATCGCAAGCCGTTTGTGTTTCTAAGCCGGCATTGCTGTTATTAATGGTCAGGCGTAAGGTCACCGTGCTGTCGCAGCCAGCGGCATTGGTGAGGGTGACACTGTTAACTGCTGAAGTGGTATAAGTGGAATCGTGCCATGTATATTGATCACAGGCTGTCTGCACCTCAACGCTGTCGCTACTGTATCCCACTGTCAGATGCAGCGTCACGATACTGTCGCAACCATCTTGGTTCTGAAGGGTGTATGTGGGCGTATTGGTAGAGGAGGTATATGTATTGCCGTACCATGTATAGCTATCGCAGGCCGATTGAGTCTGGATGCCAGCATTGCTATAGTTGATGGTCAGGTGCAGCATTACCGTGCTGTCACATCCAGCAGCATTCTGGAGCGTATAGGTAGGAGTGTTGGTCGAGGCGGTATAGGTGATGCCGTGCCAGGTATATCGGTCGCAGGATGTGATGGTCTCGGTTCCCAGAGAGCTGTTGTTGATGGTTAGATGAAGCGTGGCAATGCTGTCACAACCGTTGGCTCCCGTGAGGGTGGTACTGCTGATGGTAGAGGCCGTATAGGTAGAATCGTGCCACGTGTAGCTGTCACAGGTGGTGAGTGTTTCCGTGCCTGTGGTGCTGTTATGAATGGTCAGATGCAGTGTCACCGTACTGTCACAGCCCGATAGGTTTTGAGTTGTATAGGTGGGTCCGCTGATGGAAGAGGTATACGTGGTGCCATGCCATAAGAGGCTATCGCAGGCAACTCTCGTGTCGATGCCACTGGTGCTGTTGTTGACAGTCAGGTGCAGCGTGACTACGCTGTCACAACCAACGGCATTCTGTTCCACATAGGTGGCGGTGCTGGTGGAGGCGGTATAGGTGGTGCCGTGCCAGGTAAAGCTATCGCAGGCAGTCTGGGTTTCGGTACCGCTAGTGCTGTTGTTGATGGTCAAATGAAGCGTGACAACGCTGTCGCAGCCTACGGCATTCAACTCGGTGTAAGTTGGCTCTGAAGTGGAAGAGGTGTAGGTTATGCCATGCCACGTATAGCTATCACAGGCCGTTTGGTTTTCGATGCCGGTGGTGCTATTATTGATTGTTAGATGGAGTGTGACGGTGCTGTCACAACCGTATTGATTTGTACTGGTAAAGGTGGGTTCAGAGGTTGAGGCGGTATAGGTGACGCCGTGCCACAGGAGGCTGTCACAAGCCGACTGGCTGTCCGTGGTAGTATTGCTGTAATTGATAGTGAGATTCAGCGCAACCACGCTATCACATCCGTCAGCATTGGTAAGGGTGTCGTAAGATATAGTCGAAGTATAAAAGGTAGAATCATGCCACACATAACTGTCACAGGCTATTTGTTGAACTGTGCTAGAAGTGCTACGAACAACAGTTAGATGCAGGCTGACGATGCTGTCGCATCCGGCAGCATTCTGCTCCACATAAGTGGGTGTGCTGGTGGATGCTGTATATGTCGTGCCATGCCACATAAAGCTGTCGCAGGCCGTTTGGACTTCTACACCTGAGTTGCTACGATTGATTGTAAGGTGGAGGGTTACTACGCTATCACAGCCATATTGGTTATATTCCGTATAGGTGGGAGAATCCGTACTGGCAGTATACGTGCTGTCGTGCCAGGTGTAGCTGTTGCAGGCTTCTTGATTGTCTATGCCTGTATTGCTGTGATTGATTGTAAGATGAAGTCTCACGGTGCTGTCGCACCCCAAGACATTCTGCAGTGTGAATGTAGGAGTAGTTGTACTGGATGTGTATTCGGTGCCATGCCACGTATAACTGTCGCAGGCAGTTTGGGTATCAATGCCTGTTGTGCTCCTGTTGATGGTCAGATGCAGCGTGACTACACTATCGCAACCTTGGGCATTTTGTTCGGTGAATGTGGGTTCCGAGGTGGAAGATGTGTAGGTGATACCATGCCAGATATACTGGTCACAGGCCGTTTGATTTTCAACGCCAGTATTACTATGCTTGATTGTAAGATAGAGGGTATCGACACTTGTGCAGTACGATCCTTCTTCCGTATGGTCGTATGTATAGGTTCCACTAGCAGTTAGATTTTGCCCATTCCAGAGGTAATTGTCGCAGGAAGCAACATGATAGACTGCATTTTCTTGGGTGCTAATCGTCAGATGGAGCGTGTCGGTGCTGGGGCATCCCTCATCGTTGATATATTCATACTGATAGATGCCAGAAGTTGTATAGGTGAAGCCATGCCAGGTAAATTCCTCACAAGCATTTTGATAATAGCTGTCGTGTGTGCTATTCATGAGGGTCAAATGCAGCGTAACTATACTGTCGCAACCGGCATGATTCTGCTCCGTATAGGTGGGTTCTGTAGTAGATGATGTGTATGTGACATCGTGCCAAGTATACTGGTCACAGGCGGTGACCGTTTCGACACCCGTGTTACTGTTGTTCACTGTCAAGTGCAGCGTCACCACGCTGTCGCAACCCTGGGCGTTGGTGGTGGTGAAGGTCGGAGTCGTGGTAGAGGCCGTGTAGATGCTGTCGTGCCAGGTAAGGCTGTCGCAGGCCGTCCTGGTGTCTACGCCTTGGGTGCTGCTGTTGATGGTAAGGTGCAGCGTCACCACGCTGTCGCAACCGGTAGCGTTGTTGGTGGTGAAGGTCGGAGTCGTGGTAGAGGCTGTGTAAAGGCTGTCGTGCCAGGTGAGGCTGTCGCAGGCCGTCCTGGTGTCTACGCCTTGGGTGCTGTTGTTTATGGTCAGATGAAGCGTCACCACGCTGTCGCAACCGGCAGCGTTGGTGGTAGTGAAGGTCGGAGTCGTGGTAGAGGCCGTGTAGAGACTGTCGTTCCAGGTCAGACTGTCGCAGGCTGTTCTGATGTCTACGCCTTGTGTGCTGCTATTGATGGTCAGGTGCAGCGTCACCACGCTGTCGCAACCCTGGGCGTTGGTGGTGGTGAAGGTCGGAGTCGTGGTAGAGGCCGTGTAGAGACTGTCGTGCCAAGTCAGGCTGTCGCAGGCCGTTCTGATGTCTACGCCTTGGCTGCTGTTGTTTATGGTGAGGTGCAGCGTCACCACGCTGTCGCAACCAGCAGCGTTGGTGGTGGTAAAGGTCGGAGTCGTGGTAGAGGCAGTGTAGAGGCTGTCGTGCCAGGTCAAGCTGT